>CAMJGB010000026.1 GCA_946405115.1 uncultured Clostridia bacterium
ATGTAGGCTGCGGCTCTGTATCTCAGTTTTCTGCCCTTGCTGACAGTGTTTGTGCAAATCTTGTCTTGCCTGAACCCGGCATTCCGATGAGCGTGATGTTCTTCATCCTGCGCTCAAGAACAGAAGTAACGCACTCAATCTCAGACACGTCAAATCTTTCCTCAGCCTCAGCGTCGTCCTTGGCCCCAAGGAAGAAAGCTGCCGCCTTAAAGGCCTGAGCTACGAGCATCTTAAGTCCACCCGCAGTCTTGATGCCCGCATTCTTCGCATCGTAGAGAAGTTTGGTCGTTGACGGGTTGTATACGATGTCGGCAACAGCCTCAAGCTTACTAAACTTACTTATGTCGATGGGACTTTCCATAACGTTGGGGAACATTCCCACGGGAGTACAGTTAACGATGATCTCGGCATCAGCACAAAGCTCATATACATTCGTGTAGTTGATTTCGCCGTTTCTGCTTATAAACTTAACCTCACCCGCATCAAGCTCCTCAAGTGCGTAGTTAACAGCCAAAGATGCGCCGCCGGTACCAAGCACAAGAACCTTCTTGCCCGAAGGATCGATGCTTGAAGACTTAAGCATGTACTTAAAACCATACGCATCGGTATTGGCGCCGAGCGATGTGCCGTCCTCGCGGAACACAACTGTATTAACTGCGCCGATCTTCTTCGCGCAGTCCGTGAGCTCATCGCACATGGCATATGCATTTTTCTTGTAAGGGATGGTTACGTTGAAGCCGCCGTACACGCCCTGCTTACCCTGCTCCCAGAGTTTACTAAGCTCATCCTCTTCCCTCTCGATTACCGTGTATGTGTAATCGGTAGTAATGAGCGTATGGATCTGAGGTGAATATGTATGCGGGATTCTTTGTCCCAGCACTCCGAATAAAGGCTTCTCCTCGATATCCTTCGCGATACCCATGACCTTCTCATAGAGTTCTCTTATGAAAGGTCTCGCCTCAGGATCTGCCATCTGCTCAAGACGGGTTATCTTGTAAGCTTCTCTTTCGGGATCGTAGACGGGTTTGCCAGCTGCTTTCTTAACCTCACCGATGTGCTTAACGGCAGCAAGTCTTCTGGCGAACGCATCGAGTAAGTCTCTGTCAGCTGCATCTATGTCGCGCCTTAATTCATCTAACGTCTTCATATCAGTTCTTTCCGAGTATCTCGTCGTAGATTGCAAGTGCCGCCGCTGCCTCCACTACGGGAACCGCACGCGGAGCAACACAGGGATCGTGTCTTCCTTCGATATTGATGTCAGTATCGGTCATGCTCGTAAGATCGATAGTTCTCTGCGTCTTGCCGATGGACGGCGTGGGCTTGAAAGCACAGTCAAATACGATGGGAGCAGCTGCGCCCACACTGATGCCTCCGAGGATTCCTCCGCAGTTATTTGTCTTAAGCGTGACCTTATCGCCATCCATTGCAAAAGGATCGTTATTCTCGGATCCTCTCATTCGGGCAACATCAAATCCTACGCCGAACTCAACCCCCTTAACGGCAGGGATGGCGTAGATCATCTTCGCGATCTTGCCCTCGAGGCCGTCGAACAACGGTCCGCCCAAACCTTCGGGCATACCTTCGATGACGCACTCTACTACAGCACCGACTGAATCAAGATCCATTCTCGCCTTCTCGATAGCTTCCTTCATCTTCTCCCCGGCTTCATCGGAAACCACAGGGAACTCCTTACCGCTTACAAGAGCAAGCGCATCGCTGAAGTTCTTATCGTGAGCATCGTGATCGTAATAGGAATCGTCCTTTATTCCTGCGCACTCTTTAAGGTGAGCGCGGACTGTAACGCCGCTTTTCGCAAGTTCGCTTAAAGCAATGGAGCCTGCGATGCACAAGGGTGCCGTCATTCTTCCTGAGAAGATTCCGCCGCCGCTTCTTGAAGCTTCTTCCTTGTACTTGAGCTTGCCCGTGTAGTCGGCATGCCCCGGCCTTGGCTTGTTCATGATGGAAGCGTAGTCCTTGGGCTTCGTGTTGGAGTTTATGATGTAGCCGTGAAGCGCATCCTCACCCTGCTCGAAAAGCACCTCGTCCTTCTCCTTACGGGGCGTGGACCAAGCGTTGTTGCCGGGAGCTCTTCTTGCCATGAGCTTTGCCGTGAATTCCTTATCGGGTGTTACATCGGAAGGAAGGCCCTTGATGTAAACGCCTATCGTAGGGCTGTGTGACTCACCGTAGATGGTAAGCTCCAAAGCATCGCCCTTAATTGTACTTTCCATACTCATAGCTTAAGAGAACTCCTCTTTTATTATGTGTCTTAACCCCGGGAACGACTTATCCAGGGGTGCATCTGTGTCGATGTTAAGGTCGCATCTTAATGCCGCTGCAATAAGCATGGCAGACATCACCATCCGGTGATCGTTATACGACTCAAGAGTAATCATATCATTATCAAAGCCGGATGTGCCGTAAACGGTAAGAGTCTCTTCGGTCTCCTCCGTCTTAATCCCTGCCGCCTGAAGCTGCTCTCTTATCGCAGCAACGCGGTCTGACTCCTTAACGCGGAGACGGCCAATGTTGTTAAAGACCGTAACCTTGTTTCTGAAAGCGGCGACCACAGCCATGTAAGGAACGATGTCAGGGATGTCCCTGCAGTCCCATGTAAGTTCATCCGTGCCGCACGCCTTAAGGTAATCTTCGATCGCCTTGTCTCCCTGAACGGAATCGCGGTCGAGGTTGCCTACGTTAAGCGTGCCGTTAATAAGTTCCTTCAGTGAAAGAAGGAAAGCTCCTCCCGACCAGTCGCCCTCGATGTGAAGTTCCTTAAGGTCTTTGCCATCAGGATCTTCGTACTTATCTGTGATCGACTTTGTAAGTTCTATGTAGTGAATGGATGAAGGCTCGCCCGTAACCTTAAGGTCAGAACCTTCAAGAAGCATGAGCGCCATCATGAGGCCTGACACATACTGGGAGGAAACACTTCCGTCGATGACGAATGTTCCTTCCGTAAGATCTCCTTCCAACGAGAATGTTCTTGATACATCATCTCTTATGATCTTAATGCCGTGATCTTTAAGGCAAACCTCAAGTGCATCAAGAGGTCTGTCGTAAAGTCTGCCCGCTGTCTTGAATACTGCAGTTCCCGTAAGCTTCTTACAGTGAATGTACGCTGCGGCAACGGGGATCATGAATCTTAATGTGGAACCCGACTCGTTACAGTCAAGGACTAATGTGCCGTCACGAAGTGCACGAAGGCAGTTCTTCGTTGCGGCGATATCCTTGCTGTCTTCAGCATCGGGAGTAAGGTCATCTTCATAGCCTTTAAGGAAACGAACTATAAGCTCTCTGTGGTACACCGACTTCGACGGCGGCGCATCAACATTAAGATTGAATGTTCTGTCCTTAAAGCGAAGTATCATTTATGCCAAAGCTCCTCTTAAGAATGTGTGGAATTCTTCGGGACTCATCTTCCTTATCTCGGACTCGCCGATCCTGTTAACGAGAATGACGGACAATGTATTGCCGCGCTTCTTCTTATCGTTCATGGCACCTGACACGGCTTCCTCGGCAGTGATCTCATCTTCCACGGGAAGACCGTATGCCTTGATAAGTTCCTTCATCTTAACAGCTTCATCGGAAGACAAAGAACCCTCCGTTACGCATGCATCTATTATGATGCCCATGCCTTTCGCGACGCACACGCCGTGAGGCTTTGTGAAGTTGCTGTTGCGCTCGATGACGTGGCCTACAGTGTGACCGTAATTTAATGTCTGTCTTCTTCCGTTGTCGAACTCGTCGCTCATGATGACGTCAGCCTTATCTGCAACGCACATGCCGACGATCTTCTCCATGAGCCACGCATCGTTCTTGATTCCGATACCGTTCTTCTCATTTTCCTTGAGAATGTTGTAGAGAGGTATGTCCATGATGAAAGCATACTTAATGACTTCGGCCATGCCCTCAGAGAAGACCTCATCGGGAAGCGTAAGAAGGCAGTCTGTGTCTTCGATTACTGCGGAAGGCTGCCAGAAAGCGCCTACCTGGTTCTTGCCCTCGGGAAGGTCGATGCCCGTCTTGCCTCCGACTGATGCATCTACCATGGCAAGAAGGGACGTGGGAATCTGAACAACATCGATTCCTCTTAAAAAAGTCGCTGCAGCAAATCCTGACATGTCGCCCGTGACACCGCCGCCTAATGCAGCTACGAGATCCGTTCTCGTAAATCCTGCCTTTGCCATCACACCCCACATGCCTGCGATGGTGTTGATGTTCTTGGAAGCTTCGCCCGCCTCGAAAATATACTCGTATACCTCAAAGCCGTTAGCCACAGCCGACGTCTTTACCTTATCAAGGTATAAGGGAGCTACCGTGGACTCGGAAACAATGAGAAGCTTGAGCGCATTGGGCGCCACCTCTCTCATGATCTCTCCCGATGTTGCAAGAAGTCCGCTGCCCGTGAATACTCTGTACTCTTTGGAAGCTTTTACGGTAGTCGTGATCATACGCCGTCTACCTCTTCCTTGATCCTTCTTCCCTCATCAAGAAGTCTGGTCAGCTCTTCAGCATCATCGTTCTCCAAAGCTTCCTTGTACTTCTGAAGCTCCTTCTGAAGATTATCGATCTCGAAGATAAGGTGATCCTTGTTCTCGAGGAAGAGCTGTGTCCACATCGTGGGGTTAAGCCAGGCAACACGTGTCATGTCCTTGTAGGAACCTGCAGAGAAGCCTGTGTGCTTTCTTGAGTTAGGGCTCTTAATGAAAGCATTGGAAACAACGTGAGGCATCTGTGATGTAAATGCGATCATCTGGTCGTGCTCATCTGCATGAGCGATGTGGAAGGACCCGAATCCGCAGGGAGCGAACAGCTTCTTCACTTCCTCGAGCAGATTGATGTCGTCGAATCTCGGGGGTACGACTACCATCGGAGCACCCTCGTACATATCTGCTCTGGAGTATGCCATTCCGGAGAACTTCGTTCCTGCCATCGGGTGACAGCCTACGAAAGTAAATCCTTCCTCTTCGGCCATCTTGAACGCCTTATCGCAGATGAACCTCTTCGTTCCGCAGGCATCCGTTACCATACCGTTCTTGTTGAACTTGCTTCGGTGATCTTCCATCCACTTAACGGAAGCTTCAGGATAGAGACTCAAGATTACGAGGTCGCATGAACCGAGATTCTCATCCGTCAGTTCATCATCAATGATCCCCTGCATCTTTGCCATCTCGACAGTGGACTTGGTTCTGTTCCAACCGTATACGACTGCCTCAGGCTCGTTAGCCTTGTATGCCTTACAAAAAGATGCTCCTATAAGTCCTAATCCAACTACACCGACTTTGATCTTCATACGTCTGCCTTCTTCCTAATGCTATATGTTAATTAAAGAATGCTTCTTGCCTTGTTGATATCTTCCATAACTCCGACGAACTGCTCGGGTGTGAGCTGCTGAGCTGCATCGGACAATGCCTTCTTGGGGCAGTTATGAACTTCGATCTCAAGTCCGTCTGCGCCGGATACAACTGCTGCCATAGCCATAGGCTTAATGAGTGATACCTTACCTGTAGCGTGTGAAGGGTCACCAACGACAGGAAGATGTGTGAGCTCCTTCAAAGCGGAGATGGCACTTACATCGAAAGTATTTCTTGTGTATGTCTCGTATGTTCTGATACCGCGCTCGCAGAGGATTACGTTGGGGTTACCCTCGGACATGATGTACTCTGCGCTCATGAGCCACTCCTTGATTGTGGCGGAGAGACCTCTCTTAAGAAGTACAGGCTTGTTTGTCTTACCGATAGCCTTCAAAAGATCGAAGTTCTGCATGTTTCTTGCACCTACCTGGAGGCAGTCAACATCAGCGAATACCGGAACCTGATCGGGGCTCATGATTTCGGATACGATGGGAAGTCCTGTTACTTCTCTTGCCTTGAGCAAAAGTCTGATTCCTTCCTCGTGGAGACCCTGGAAGTCGTAAGGTGATGTTCTGGGCTTGTAAGCACCGCCTCTTAAGAGTGTGGCACCTGCTGCCTTAACAGCCTTGGCTGTCTCGATGATCTGCTCTTCGTTCTCTACTGAGCAGGGACCTGCCATTACTGCGAAGTTGCCGCCGCCGATCTTAACGCCGCCGATATCTACGATGGAATCTTCAGGGTGGAACTTTCTGTTGGCCTTCTTGAAGGGCTCGGAAATTCTCATAACATTGTCGATAATGTCGAGACCTCTAAGAAGATCAATATCAATCTTTGTTGTGTCACCGATCAATCCAAGGATAGTAACGAAGTCACCCTGTGAACGGTTAACCTTCAAGCCCTGAGATTCGAACCAGCTTGAGAGGTTCTGGATCTGTTGTTCTGTAGCTGTTTCCTTAAGTACTGCAATCATTTTTTCATCCTCCTGATGTGTGTCTTACGGCGCCTGTTTGTTCAGCGGCAGTAAAAAGCGCCGCCCGAGTGATTCGTGCGGCGCCTAATCAGCTTAATCAATTAATCCCAATCGCTTTACCTGCTTGCACAAACCACTCTTACTTCACGTTCGTAAAGTAGTAATAATAGTTGTATGCAAATGCGTAAAACTTCTTGTTCATGACGTTAATTTAAACATCCGATCTAAATGATGTCAAGCGAAAATCTTGTATCAGCTTACCTTCTCGCGCTCAACTTCGATGAAATCGGGGATTTCCTTGGGATCCATTCCCAAAGCAACAGCGAACTCTGCGTTCATTCTTCTCTGTGCATCAGTAAGGATCTTCTCGTCCTGCTGGTTGAGACTCTTGCCCTCATCCTCGAGCATCTTTCTCTTAGCGCAGATAGCGCTGATGAGGTCTACGATATCCTTACGGTCAGAGCTTGAGAGGAGACCGTTGAATCTCTCCTTACGCTCGTTTCTGTCTTCGATCCACTCTACGGAATTCTCATCAATGCTGTGGATCAATTCGAGTGCTTCCTTCTTGGTTATAACAGGCTGGATCTTGGATGTGAGCTTCTCGTTGTTAAAGGGAACATATACGACCTGAGCCTGGTTAACAAAAAGAGGTTTCAAGATGTAATACTTCTGAGGACGCTCATGATAAAAACGTACATCCTTAATATCGTCAATCTCGCAAACTCCGCTGCCGCCGTATACTACTGTTTCTCCCTTTGAGAACATCGTATTACCTCACTTTCTTCAAGTATCCAATTATGTCGAAAAATAAATGAAAGTGGCGAAAATTGCCACGTGTAAATTATAGCATCGCGGCATTTACGGATTCACTTGTCAGTTTGGCGAAAAAAGTGCTCAGAACGGTAGTGTTTTTGACACTTTCACTTCTGTTCAAACTTATAGATGTCAGCGACTTCCGAGATAGTCAAATATGCATGAGAATCTACCCTGTGAACGATCTGTCTCATGCGTGAAATTTGGAACCTGTTTACGACAAAATAAACGACCGTTCGATCCTTCATTGTGAAGCCTCCCTTGGCAGGGATAATTGTCGTTCCGGAACCGAATTCATCCATCAGTGCCTTGGACACTTCTTCCCCCTTCTCGGTGACGATCATGACGGACTTACTTCTGTCCAAACCTTCAACAATAAAATCGATCGTATGAAGCGCTACATAATAGGTAACAATAGAATATAAAGGAAGCGTCCAGCTATGCAGAATGATGCCGCATATAACATAGAGGCACACGTTATAGATCATCATGAAAGTGCCTACAGTGATGTTGAGTCTTTTAGCGAAGATTACTGCCATGACTTCAATGCCGTCGATGGCGCCGCCGTGCCTTACGGAGATGCCGGAACCCGCACCGCAGATGAGGCCTCCGAACACAGCGCAAAGAAGAAGGTCTGTGCCCGCGATGGGAGACGCAACTTCAGCCTCAAACTTAGCCTCGATAATGAGTGCCGCAAGAGAATACACAATTACGGCAAAAACGGAATAAAGCGTGAAGGCCAAGCCCTGCTTCTTAAGACCGTAAAGCATGAGGGGCACGTTAAGCACAACAAGGAATAACGACAGCGTGAGATAAGACGGAGTTAGCTGCGCGAGAAGAAGCGACGTACCCGCGATGCCGCTGTCGTAAAGATGCACGGGCTGCAGGAAGATAGTGATGCCTATTGCAGAAACAATTCCCGCGATAGCCATGAAGATGAAGCGCACAGGTTCGATGCCGTACTTGTCGAGAAACTTCCTCATGGTATTACCCCACTTTACTTATCTTTTTAATACCCTTGCGGATCAGCTCCGAAGCGAAGTGGATCAACACGGCAAGAACAATTATGAAAGGGATGGATGCAAGCGCGTTATCCATATACGGCATGCCGTAGGATGCTGCCCTTTCAGAGAACGTTGCATATACGCCGTCTGCGATGTAAAGCGACAGCGAAATCTTACCTGCAACCGCAAGCAGTGAGTGCTTGAGCTTAACCTTCTTAAATAGACATATTAATAAGAACGTGATCGATACGGAGAGCGGAACAATAATGAAGCCCTTGAGAGTGTACTTGCCGCCGTCAGCCGCATACATGTACATGTAAGCCATATAAGCGATCAGGAACATTTCGAATGCGATGGCAGCAATAACGAGTCCACGCTTGCCTGCAACCTTCTTCTCGGGGTCGTATCTTACTCCGATGACCACGCCGATGATGAAGATGGTGAACTTATCGAAGACCGTGCATAACTGCTCCTCATAGTAAGGGAATATGAAGTGCAGTGCGAAGGTTACCAACATGCTGCCGGCAATCAAGGCTATGGCACGCATCTTGAATTTCTTCTCATCAAGGTCAGCCAGGAACTTGTATATAAGTGGGAACACCAGATACAACAGAACTATTGCCGTGATGTACCAGTAGTGGCAGCTCTCCTTAAAGTAGAAACTTATATTCAAAAGCTCGAGGATAAAAACACCAATGCCAAGCTTATCCATGAGCTGAATCAAAACAAGGCCGATAGTAAACTCAGGCAGTATTCTTTTGGCTCTGTTTGAGTAGAAGTTAAGTATGTTCGGATTCTTTCTTATGGAGAAGCACAAACCGAATCCTGAACACAAAAGGAACAGCTCAACTCCGGTGCCGCCTAATCCGAATATGAAGGCAGCTGCCTCGGACAGGAAACCCGGGAAAATGCCGTGGATCAGGAAGCGACCTTCCATGTGATACAAAAGTACCCAAATAATGGCTGCTCCCATTATTCTTGCGCGGGAATCGCTTATGTCCTTGTATGTCATATCAGTCTTTCCTCAAGGAATGAATGATGAAGGTAACGAAGAATATACCTCCGAGGATAAGCACGATTGTAGGACCTGAAGGGATACCTCTGTAGTAAGAGATGAGAAGTCCCGATACGCCGGAGATCAATGAGATGATAACGGCCCACAGGTGATATGTGCGTGTATTGCGCGAGATGTTACGGCTTGATGCCGCAGGAAGGATAATAAGCGAGTTAATAAGAAGGATACCGATCCATCTTATGGAGAACATGATGACTACTGCGATGAATGCGGAGAAGATGTAGTCGTAGATCTTGCCGTTAATGCCCTTACTTCTTGCAAGCGCCCTGTTAAGGTTATCTGCAGAAAGCGAGTTATAGGAGAAGATCCAGAATACGATGACAAGCACAAGACAAATAGAAAGATAGATAACCTCGGTCTGAGTGATGCTTAAGATGTCGCCCACAAGATAGGATGTGTACTTATTAAACGATCCGCCTATGGACAAAAGCACGAGGCCCAGTGACATCGCGACGGATGCAAATACACTTATGATCGTGTCCGCGCCGTAAGTCGTGCGGTCCTTAACAAGATTAAGAAGCACGGAGAACAGCACTGCGAAAAGCACCATCGACAGCGACTTACTCGTAAGGCCGAACACAACGCCGACGGCAATGCCGCACAGAGCGGAGTGACCGATGGCATCAGAGAAGAACGCCATCTTCTTGTTAACTACAGTTGTTCCGAGAAGCGCGAATATGGGTGTAGATACGAGGATCGCAAGAAGCGCGTTACGCATGAAAGCATATGTCAGAAATCCGAACATCAGGCGCCCTCCGTTCCGAAGATCCTCTTGAAGTTGGAATCTTCATATACATCATCAGGCTTGCCCTTACAAAGGATCTTCTTATCAAGAAGCACAACCTTGTCGGCATACTTTCTCACAAGACCTAAGTCATGGGATACGAGAAGTATCGCGAGGTCATTCTTGCTCTTCATCTCGTTAACGATCTGGTAGAAATCCCTTACGCCGTTCTCGTCGATTCCCGATACAGGCTCATCGAGGATGAGAAGGTTCGGCATAGGCGTGATGGCGATGGATAACATGACACGCTGAAGCTGTCCGCCGGAAAGCTTACCCACCTGCTTGTCAATGCAGTCATCAACGGAGAAGATCTTGAGCTGCTCACGGATCTTCGCATAGAGCTTCTTGTTCTTGGGAAGCCATGTAGGATAGCGGGAGATATAAGACGCGAACATGTCGTATACCGTTATCGGGATCTCACGCTCAATGTTAAGTGACTGCGGAACGTAACCTATGCGCATGACATTGCTTACGTTACCTGTCTTCGTCTCCTTGAATTCGATGTTGCCCTCATGAGAGATCTGTCCGAGGATCGCCTTAAGTAAAGTGGACTTACCCGCACCGTTAGGTCCGATCAGGACAGTAAGCTCACCGCAGTGCATATGAAGGCTTACGTCATCCAGCACCTTATCAGGACCGAAGCTTACGCTTAAGCCGTTGATCTTGATGCAGTGGCAATGCACGTTGCACGAGTCTTTAAGTTTATGTGCGTGTTCTTCTGCCATTATCCCATTGCCCCGAGAAGCTCAAGATTAGAAGCCATCTGATCGATGTAAGCATCAGCCGTAACTTCGCCTGTCATGCATGTATTAAGTTCGTAGATTACTGCACCGGATTCTTCTGCGATCGTATTCGCGATATCTGCTTCACTGTCAGCACTTACGAAGATTGCAGTAACACCGTTGGCAGTCATGAACTCGATCGTCTCACGGATATCTCCTGCAGACAGCGCGGACTGCTCGTGATCCGTCTCAATCGTCGTGTAATTCATTCCGGCATAAACGCAGAATGAAGGAAGAGTCTCATCAAGAACAAGAACCGATCTTCCCTCAAGACTTGCGAGCACATCGGAATAGTCAGAAGTTAATCCCGTCACCCTATCGATATAGGCATCTGCATTTGCTCTGTAGGAAGAAGCGTGATCGGGATCGATCTCGGAAAGTCTGTCAGCTACTTCATTTATCTCAAGAACATAATCGTCGATGCTCGTCCATACGTGACCATTAACTTCATCCTCATCGGAAGGCGCATCGGTAACGCGGGAAGCTGCCTCGATTATCTGAAGGCCAGGATAAGCACTCAAGATCCTGTCGTTAAAAGTCTCAAGCTCAAGTCCGTTCTCAACATACACATCAGCACCCTCAATGCTCATGAGATCTTCCGTCGAGAACACATGGTCGTGGATGCAGCCGAGGTTAGGCTCTGACATGCACTCCACCGACACGCCGTCGATACCGTCAGCGATATTCATCACAAGGATCTGCATGGGGTAAAAAGATGTGACTATATTGAAAGTCCCGTCGTCTGAAGCGGGAGCACTCGCAACTGCACACGAAGAGATTGAAAGCCCCATCGATGCAGATAACAAAAGCGCCATTAATTTATTATTATTTTTCTTTTTCATACGAAAATCATTCTAAATGTGCCTTTCGGCATTGTCAATTACGGCGCTTATCCGTATCATTATCGCATGCAAAATGAAACTCACATGAAAGGGCTCGTGCTTGAAGGCGGAGCCATGCGCGGACTGTTTACCGCGGGTATACTCGACGTCCTCATGGAAAACAACGTCACCTTCGACAAGGCTGCCGGCGTTTCCGCAGGTGCCGTCTTTGGATGCAACTTCAAGTCACACCAGATCGGCAGAGCCATCAGATATAACAAGAACTACGCCTCAGAATGGCGCTACAAAAGCTACAGGTCACTCTTCCTCACGGGCGACCTCTACGGAGCGGATTTTTGCTACCGCACACTTCCGGAAGAGCTCGATATTTTCGACGCGGATACCTTCGAGAAAGACCCCCTGGAGTTCTACGCAGTCGCTACCGATGTCGACACGGGAAAAGCCGTATACAAGAAGCTCTCCACGGGACGCGGCGACGACCTTGAGTGGATGCGCGCATCAGCTTCAATGCCGGTAGCATCAAGGGTAGTTACCATCAATGGGCAGCACCTTCTTGACGGCGGCATCACAGACTCGATCCCGCTCGAATTTCTCGAGAAGCAGGGCTGCACAAGAAACCTCGTAATATTGACGCAGCCCTTAACTTACACCAAGCATCAGTACAAGGCTTTCGGAGCAATCAAGACGGTACTTCACAAGCACCCCACACTCGTAAATGCACTCCGCGAGCGTCCTGCCATGTACAACGCGCAGACGGCCTACGTTAAGGTGCGTGAAGCCGAGGGTTCCGCGTTCGTATTACGACCTCCCGAAGCTCTCAACGTCTCCCCTCTCGAAAAGAACCCCGACGAGCTTCAGCGCGTCTACGACACGGGAAGAAAGCTCGCCGAGGAGAAACTTCAGGAGATAATTGAATTCTTAGGTTAATTGTAGTGGATTACTCTTCTTAATCTGTTCAGAACCGATTCCTAATCCTGCGAAGCCGAGACTGATGTGATACAATTAATGCGCTATGGGGGCGTAGCTCAGCTGGGAGAGCGTTGCATTCGCATTGCAAAGGTCAGGAGTTCGATCCTCCCCGTCTCCACCATTTAATGGCAAAACTCGGTATACGGCATTCCTGCCCGCGCCGGGAAAGACGGGTTTATGGACAAGTTACTCTACATCGATCCCGGAACGGGAAGCATGCTCTTTTCCATCATCATCGGTATTGCCGGTGTGCTTGTCTTTGCTGTCAGAGCTTTATGGATCAAGCTTAAGTTCATATTAACGGGCGGAAGAAGCAAGGCTTCTGATTCGAATACAATGCCCGTCTGCATCTTCTCCGAGGGTAAGCGCTACTGGAATGTATTTAGTCCCATCTGCGACGAGTTCGAGAAGAGAGGAAAGGACATCTGGTACCTTACTGCAAGCTCTGATGACCCTGCGTTGTCGAAGGAATATAAGCATGTACACGCCAAGTTCATCGGCGAGGGCAACAAGGCTCTGTCAAAGATGAATCTTATCAAGGCAGACATCGTACTCGCTACTACACCGGGCCTTGATGTATATCAGTGGAAAAGATCCAAGGGAGTTAAGTGGTATGTACATATCCCCCACATGCCCGGCGACATCGACAGCTACAGGATGCTCGGTCTCGACTTCTACGATGCGATCCTTCTGTCAGGTCAGCATCAGGCAGACAGATTAAGAAAGCTCGAATCAATCCGAGAACTCCCTGAGAAGGAACTTACTCTCGTCGGCATCCCTTATATGGATAAGATGAAGGAGCGTCTCGACAACTACGTTA
>CAMJGB010000027.1 GCA_946405115.1 uncultured Clostridia bacterium
ACAACCCTTCTGCACCTACAGGCAACGCTAAGCTTTTTGCAATCCTTAGCTATTTCTGCCCCCTCTGGCTCCTTGGACTTCTTATCGAGCCTGAGAAGAATGACCCTTATGTAAAGAACCACGTTAACAACGGTATCGTTCTTTCAATCTGCGGTTTCATCTGCGGCATCGTTCCCGTAGTAGGCTGGCTTGCTTCTATCGCAGTACTCGTATTCGCTATCATGGGTATCGTTGCAGCTGCACAGGATCAGCAGTTCACAATCCCGCTCATCGGCGACAAGTTCATTATCGTTAAGTAATTTAAGAATTATAATAACGAAGATAAAGAATAAGACGGACAGTGTCCGTCTTATTTTTTGTTGTGGGAGTTTAGAAGATCACTTGGCGTAATCTTTAATGACTTTCAAAGCGGGCAGCGCATTTCCGTCATAATCAAAAAGCGCCTGATTAGCCCATTCATTTCCTCCGGGACCCTTCTCTCCCGTGTATTCAAGTGCAGGATCAGTTGCCCATCCTACGCCCGGCACAGGTACCCATCCGGGCTCCCAATAGAAGAATCCTTTATTAAGGTCGCTGTCAGAAGAACGCTTCATGAATTCCTTCATGAATTCGCACTGTCCTTCTACGGTAAGAGGATACTCGACCTTCTCGGCGAGTTCCTTTCTTGTGGCAAATCCTTTTCGCTCAGAGGGAGCAAGCTTCTCGTAGGAGGCATAGTCCTCCATGGTAAAGCCCGTAGAAACTTCCGCTACCACTGTCTGCTTCCCGTAGCGCTTCTCGATGTCGCGCATGTTGAACTCGAGCTGGTCCATGGTGCCGTGCCAGAAAGGATAGTAGGACAAACCGATGACGTCGAAGTCCTCACCGCGCTTAATGAAGTTGTCGAACCACTCGATGTACATGGGGTTGTTGCCGCCGTTGTCGAGGTGGATCATGACGGGAATAGAAGCATCGAATTCGCGGCAAGCTTTTATGCCTGCACTTACGAAGCTTGCGATGTTATCAAACTCAGGCTTAAGCCCCAAAGGCCACAAAAGGCCGTTAGTAAGCTCGTTGCCTACTGCAACCATATCAGGAGGAACGCCTTCCTTCCCCATCGCCTCAAGAACGTCTCTTGTGTAGTCATGAACTGCCGTAATGAGCTCGGGTACAGTAAGACCTCGCCAAGCCTTGGGCATGGTCTGCTTACCGGGATCAGCCCAGAAATCAGAGTAGTGAAGGCACAGCAGTACCTTAAAGCCTATATTCTTGGCACGTCGTGAGATCTCTATAAGCTTGGGAAGATCATTGGTGCCCGCGCCGTAGGCTTCACCTTCGGCGCTGTAAGGATCGTTCCAAAGCCTTACCCTAACCCAGTTAAATCCGTAGGACTTAAGGATGGAAAGAAGATCGCCTTCAACGGCCTGGTCGAAGAATCTCGCACCGGCTTTTTCTTCCTCGATAACAGTGGAGACATCTGCCCCCTTGATGTATTCGTTAATATTAATCATATGTTAATCAGTCGAAATCGAATTTCTCGAATCTTTGCATCATCGCTTTATAGCGTGTTCTTACCATCTCGTTCATCTCGAGTACCTTATCCTCGGTTCCCGTGAACTGGCATCTGATGCAGTAATACTCGCCCTTGTCCTTATCGAAGAACATATCGATATCGAGGTCTCTCAGGAAGCACGAAGGGCACCTGTAATTCAGTTTTCCTTTTCCAGATTGAGCCATGTTGTAATGACCTCCCCTTCGCTTATATTCTTGCTGATTCCGATGGTGTACATAGGCGAGAAAGCATAGCCTTCACGGATGTAAACCTTAGCCTCGTCCTTCGTCTCGATGGACACGCGTGTATCGATCGCAGGGATAGATGCCACAGCCTTGCTGCCGCCCTCAGAAGACAGCTCGCGACACTTGTATTCATACTTCAATGAATCAGGTGTCTTGCCGCCTTCAACAGAAAGCGTGATACCCGTCATATCCTCGGGATACTCTGTAGTACCGTAACAGCCGACCATGTACTCGTTGATAATAACCTCAGCAGAAGGATCGCTCATGGAGAGGATCTTACGCTCGAACTTGATGGCAGAAGCCCCCTTCTCGAAAGTGATCACCGTCTGAAGCTTAACGGTAAGATCGTAGAACTCGATGTCAACGGGATCCAATGTTAGGATCTTGGCATCCGGGGTCTCGCTGAAGTGAGCCTTGGTTCTGCAAAGGCAAAGGTCAACCTCCTCGCCGCCGTGAGATATCTTAGCCGAACGGACCGTCCCCTCACCCGCATAGTGAGTGAAATAACCTGCACGGTACTTCTCCTGGATAAGGAACGGATAGGATGCATCCTGAACATGAGGTGTTCCGATTCCGACCTTCCAGTCAAGCTTTGCGACATAAGGTCTTAAGTCAACCAGAGCGCCGCCCTGATCCATGTTGATACAGGCTCTCATGTAAGGATCGGCATACCAGAATACCTGCTTGTCCGAGCCGTAGAGAATATCTCTCCAGAGTGCGCACTCAGGTTCCTTGTACGGCTTCTTGGCACGATAGTAATCTGCGAACTCAGCCATCGTAAGATCCTTGAGCTTGCCCTCCTCCTTAAGCTTACCGTAGTAAGCCATACCGTCTTCATATGACTTCTTAAGAAGCTCATAAGGAGCCTCCCAGCGGCCCATCTTGTTAAGCCAGCCGGGACCTACGAACATCATGTTGTAGGAATAACCGTCGTTATACTTGGCAAGTGCCCTGTACTGATCGATGATATTGTAAAGATACGGGTACTCCCAGGTCTTAGTGTCGTAGATCATGCCGCGCAATACGTTCTGCGGATGAGTTCCGAAGTTGGAACCGTTGCCGTCATAGCACGCGATAAGATCTCGCGACAGATGAGGGATGGCAACGATACCGGAGTCCTCTTCCTCATTCGCTGCAGGAGCGTGCGTATTCTGCTTGGAAGGTATCCAGGGATTCCACGGGCCTCCGTCGAAAAGCGTATACCACGAGTTATTACAAGTATGGTATGCCTTGGGACCTTCCTCCCAGCATGTTGCTACGGCGCACTTTACCGAAGGATACTTACTCTTAATGTAGTTAGTAAGATCCGCATCCATGTAGTAAGAACCTGTCGACTCAGGATAGAAACCGAAGGTGTCGTAGAACTTACCAAACACGTCGTCGACGATCCTGATCTTATCCTCCATGGAAAACATCCAGATACAGAAATCCTTGGTGTTGTATTTCTTTCTGAACTCTTCACAGGGAAGTCCAAGCAGCGACAGAGCGATCTCATCTCCGTAAGTATCGTGATCGTGCTTGGCGATGCTTATGGCCTCCTCATTGAAGAGGCTCGCATAAGTCATCTGGATCGTAGTCTTAAGACCGTTCTTGTGAGCCGTCTCCTGCTGGAATTTGAAGATATCCAAAGACTCAGTTAAGAGCGACTTTCTACCAATATCCTCCTTCTTTCCCTGGCCCGTTACCTTCTCGGCATATTCGGGAACCATCTCGGGACGATGGATGATATTTACAACAAAATCATTTTGCATATAAAGTGTTTTTCTCCTTAAGATTAGCCCTTTGAAGCACCGCCTGTAACACCTTCTACGTAGTACTTCTGCATGAGCAGGAACAATACGGAGATCGGGATCGAGATGAGCAATCCGCCTGCGCAGAAGATTGAGAAGTAGTGAGACTTCAAGTCCTTACCAAGCATGTTGTAAAGACCGATTGCTACTGTCCAGTCTGAAGAGATACCGGAGTTGAGCATAAGCTTGGCAAATACGAAGTCAGCCCAAGGTGCGAGGAATGCGCTTATTACTGTATAAACGATGATCGGCTTAGACAAAGGAAGGATGATCTTGAAGAAGATCTGTGCTTCTGATGCGCCGTCAAGTCTTGCAGCTTCTCTGATAGTTGTAGGAATCGTATCCATGAATCCCTTGCAGATGAGGTATCCCAAACCGGAGCCTGCAGAGTAAACGATTACCATTCCGACGTGGCTGTTTGTGAGGCCGAGCTGCTTCATTACGAAGTAGACAGCAATCATGGACAATACGCCAGGGAACATGTTCAGGATGATGGAAAACTTCATCATCGTCTGTCTTCCCTTAAATCTCATACATGAGAAAGCATAGGAAACCATGAGGACGAATGTCGTGGATATGAGACATGAGAATATCGCGATTACGAATGTATTCTTGAACCATGCAACATACTGACAAACGGAGTCGGGTTCGAACAAAACGACTTTAAAGTTATTAAGTGTCCATCCCTGTGCCGGGAAGAAGTGCATTGTGTCGATTCCTGTATACTTTGAGAACGCCGTTACCAAAAGCCATACGATCGGAATGATCCAGATCAATGCGAAGATGGCGATGAGAACGTTAATGACAACTGTCGATACGAGCTCTGTCTTCTTCTTGGAACGAAGCTTCTCTTCTTTTAAGTAAAAATTATCATTTCTTTTAATCGCGTTTTCCATTACTGATAACTCTCCTCTCTTCCGTTGGCAAGGAATCTCGAGAACGCTATGAGCGAGAATACCGCGCAGATAACGAATACGATGATACCGATTACGGATGCCATCTTGTAGTTGTAGTAGTCATTAGTTAGTCGGAACAGCCATGTAACGAGGAGGTCAACTTCCTTCGCATTGGCATTCGCGAGTGTCTGGTTGGTTGTAACGAATGTGTCCTGTGTAAGCAGGTAGATAACGTTGAAGTTGTTGATGTTTCTTACGAAGTCTGTGATGAGAGTAGGTCCCTCAACAAATAATACATAAGGCATTGTGATGTGCCAGAAGATCTGCCATGTGTTAGCTCCGTCGAGCTTAGCAGATTCGATCTGTGACTCAGGGATGTTAAGGAGTACACCTGTGGCAATGAGCATCTGGTAAGGAACACCTACCCAGATATTGATCATGATGATCATGAACTTTGCCCAACCCGGATGAGTCAGGAACGGGATATAAGATAAATGACTTGCAACAAGTCCGATTGATTTCAAAAAGTCAGTGATACCGATGCTTGCGCAGAAGCTGTTAACGATACCTGTATCTCCGAAGAAATATCTTACGAGGAGCAAAGTAACGAACTGCGGAACAGCGATCGTAACTACAAATAATGTTCTCCAGAACTTAGGGAACTTTACCTTACGGTAAGTGATGAGCTTCGCCATTACGATACCGCCCAAGAAGCAGGTAAATGTGGAGAAGAACGCCCATACGAGAGTCCAGCCCAATACCTTAAAGAAGGCGTAACCGAATGCGGAACTTCCGCTTGAAAGATTGATGATGTTCTTAAAGTTTGCAAGGCCAACCCAGGTAAAGAGTGCCGAAGGAGGCATGTGCTGCTGATCGTAGTTTGTGAATGCAACAGCGATCAGGATAAGGATCGGGATGATGTTCATAAGAACAATGCCGACTGTAGGAAGTGCGAGGAGAGTTACATTGAATCTGCCGTTAAACAGAGACTTAACATCCTCAACAAATGTATTGATGTGAACGCCCTTCTCATAATCCTGCTGAAGCTCATAAGCTCGCTTGATGTTGTGGATCCACAAGAGGATGAACACTACAAAGAGGAACAATACGATAACGGAATTAAGAAGGATAAGGAATGAGTTATCTCCCTCGATTACCGTATTCTGCATTGTCAGAGGATCGAACTGTGTTGAACGAACTGTATCGCCCAACGTTCCGAACTTGGCAAGGTTAGGAGCTGCATAGAATATGCACATAAAAATGAAAGCCGCTTCCATGAGCATTGTGAGGAGACCTACGATGAACTTCTTTCTTGCGAAGTATCCGGCTCCCATTAGAACTGTGGACAGTTTTACTGCGATGTCACCTTTTGACAAAGCCTTGCCGAAATCTGCAAAGTAGTTCTTAATATTCTTGAAGAACATTTCGAACGCTTCACCGATGGACGAGGCGTGAACTTCTTTATTACTTGCCATATATAAACCCTCTATTTTTGTGATTCTTTGCGAGGAAAACGCCTCATATGTGTGTTAAGCATATGAGGCGTCCCCGTAAAGATATAACCTATTAGACTACAGGCGCCTCAATACCTTCAACTGCTGTATCAAGGAGTGTCTGGAGATCAACGTTGTCAGGGTTACCTGAAGCAAGGATCTCACCCAATGTCTGAGCAGGTGCCCAGTAGTTGCCGCCTACACGCTGAGGTGTAGCATAATCAGCCTGTGCTGCCAAAGCTGCGATAGCAGGATTAGCCTGAACTTCAGGAGATGCTGCTGCAGCGATGTTTGAAGGTCCAAGACCTCTTTCATTGAATCTGCCGATCTGAGCCTGCTCATTTGTGAGGTACTCAGCAAGGAGCATTGCCCAACCGATCTGATCAGAGTAAGCGTTTACACCAACGAGCTTACAACCAGAGAAGGAAGACATCTGTGTCTGTGTTCCAGCGAGGTTGTATGTAGGAAGCTTAGCTGCTGCATAGTTGTCGCCCCATGCTTCCTGAGCTGTCTCAGCTCTCCATGTACCGTTTACGCAAGCGGAGATCTCACCATTAGCGATTGCTGTAGCCTGCTCATCATCTGTCATGTTAACAAGAACGCCTGTTCCGAAGTAGTCGATGATTGCCTGTGCAACATCTGTACCGCCTTCAGCGTTAAATGTACATGTATTTGTTGTGCCGTCTTCGTTAAGTGTAAGTGTAAGGCCTGCACCTGCGAAGAATGAATAGAGGTACCATCCACTTGAAAGATCCATACCGATCTTAGTTCCGGAAGCCTCAGCTGCTGCGATCATGGAATCGAGAGACTGAACATCTTCCTCTGTGTAAATGGAAGAATCGTAGAACATGAAGTAACCGTTATCAGCTGTCATAGGATAAGCGTAAAGCTGACCGTCTACTGAAGCTGCCTCAACGGCACCTGCTGAGTTCTCTGCAACTACATCATATGTGTAGTAAGCGGATACGGGCTGCAAAGCGCCTGCATCTACGAGAGCCTGAATCTGATCGTCTGCGAATGCAAATACGTCAGCAGCAGCCTCGATGTCAGTAAGAACTGTATCCTTACATGTTGACTCAGACTCAGAACCGAGTTGAATATCAAATGTAACGTCAGGATATGCTGCGATGAAGTCATTGATAAGTCCCTGTGTGTAAGCCTGATCTTCCTCAGAAGCCCAAACTGTCAAAGAAACTGTACCATCTGTAGCGGCAATAAGATTCTGGATAGCATCATCGCCAACTGCACCGCCGTTTGCAGCGCTCTCATCTGTAGCGCCGGAACAGCCTGCCAATGAACCGATGAGCATAGAAGCTACTGCAGCAAGTGCAACAAACTTTCTCATTTTCATATGGATGTTTCCTCCCCATAACATTAGTGAGTTTTATCCGGTTGTGTGCAACCGGTTGTTCTACGTTAATGATAAATCATTTATCAGAATTATCAAGTCAGAAATCGTTAATATATGATTTTTTATGCTGTTCGCACAAAGAACCCCGTTTCCGGTGTTCATTATGCACAATTCCAGGGGTATTTTCGGTGTGTGCAACAAGTGCAAATTAAAAGTGCAACCTGTTGCAAAGAAGGAGGCGGAATTTCTTTACAACGGCTGCACTAAAACCTTCAAAAGCACTGAAATTGCTTACTGCGTGGACCTCTTAAAGGTAACGTCGTAGTGAAGCAGTTTCTTCTTGGGTACATCTTCCCCGTTCATGATGGCCATAAGTGTTGAGCAAGCCTCTGATCCAAGTTGCTTAGGATCGTAATCTAGAGTAGTGATCGCAGGCTGGTAAGACTCAAGAACCGGGCTGTTATAGAATGATGCAACCCTGATGTCATCCGGAACCTTAAGGCCAAGCTTTCTTATCTCGTCGAGTGCATAAGAACAGATCATATCGTCAGTACAGATGATGCAGTCTACGTTCTTACTTACTGCGTCATTTACATTCCTGACAGCTACTGCCTTATTATCTGAATTCATATATATAATATCGTCATCAACAGGCAACTTAAGATTGGAATAAGCCTTAAGGAAGCCCGCTTTCCTTGATCTGTTTACAACATGGTTCTCATCGCCGCCGATAAGCGCGATACGCTTCATCCCCTTAAGAAGAAGGATCTCAGTAAGCTCCTTACATGCGCCGATATGGTCATTATCTATCTGATATACATTCTTATAAGGAGTGCTTCCGATAGTAACAAAAGGAATGCTCTCAGCAATAAGGAACTCCACGCAAGGATCCTTAAAGAGCGTTCTTGCAATGATTACACCGTCTACCTTCCTGTTCTTAACGACTCTCTCAAGCGCTGAGAAGTTATCCTCATATACCATGGAAAGAAGGATGTCGTGATTAAACGTGGAAGCGATGTCGGATACTCCGATCATACACTTCTGGAAGAACGGAAGTTCCGTAACTGTTGAATCTCCGGGGATTACCCATGCGATGTTATAAGTCTTGGACTGTGCCAATCCCTTTGCCAGGGGACTCGGACGATAATCGTGCTCTTTAATATAAGCAAGAACCTTCTCTCTTGTAGCAGGTCCTATTCTGCCCTTTCCTGAAATGGCGCGGGAAACTGTGGTCTTGGATATACCAAGTTCCTTCGCAATATCGTCAATTGTAATTCTCTCGTCAGCCATAACAATTATCCAGTCTAATAATTGCGCATTCGGTTATTGCTATTACGCAACCGGTTGTGCTATGTTTATTCTAACAATTCTTTCCAGAAATGTCACACAACTTTATAAGGAGCATTTTATGAAACCTGAACAATTCTTATTCGGATGCGCCTACTACGATGAATATATGCCTTCTTCCCGTATAGACGAAGATCTTAAGCTCATGAGAGACGCTCACATGAACGTCATCAGAATCGCAGAATCCACATGGTCTACATGGGAGCAGCGCGAGGGCGAATTTGACTTCTCCTCCCTCATCAACATGCTCGAAGGAGCCCGTAAATACGGTCTTTTCGTAATAATAGGCACTCCTACCTATGCATTTCCCTCATGGCTGTCGGACATGTGTCCCGAAGTCCTTACGGAAACAAGTTCCGGACGTGCTCTTTACGGTCACAGACAGCTTATCGACATAACTAACACCACATACAGAAAGTATGCCGAGAGAATACTTCGCAAGATGCTCGATATCATAAGGCCGTATAACGACATCATCATCGGTTATCAGCTTGATAATGAGACAAGATCCGGCGGTGCTATGGGCAAGGATATCCAGAAGATATTTGCGCAACGAATGTACGAGAAGTACAACGGTGACCTCGAGGCATTCAATCTTGAATTCGGAATGGACTACTGGTCCAACAAAGTACCGTCATGGGATGCTTTCCCCGATGTAAAGGGCACAATCAACGGCTCTTTGGATGCCGAATACAGAGCATTCCTGCGCGATGTCATCGCTGAATTCCATATGTGGCTCAAGGAAATAATCGATGAATACAGAACACCCGATCAGTTCATAACACATAACTTCGACTTCTCATGGGTAGGTTATTCATTCGGTATGCAGCCTGAGGTAAGTCAGGCTAAGACAGCTGAAGCCTGTGACATAGCAGGCGTCGACATCTACCACCCTACACAGGAGCTTCTTACAGGCGCAGAGATTGCCATGGGCGGAGCCATAGGAAGATCTATGAAGAAGGATAATTACCTGGTTCTTGAGACTGAGGCTCAGGGCCGTCCCTCATGGACACCTTTCCCCGGTCAGCTTACTTTGCAGGCTTTATCTCACTTATCTTCAGGAGCCGGATCAGTTATGTACTGGCACTGGCATTCTATCCATAACTCATATGAGACTTACTGGAAAGGAATCTTAAGCCACAATCTTAAGCCGAATAAGCCTTACTGGGAGCTTGCCGAATTCGGTAAGTTCATGACTGAGCATAAAGATACCATCTCCTACCTTAAAAAGAACTGCGACACGGCCATTCTTCTTGATAACAGAAGCCTTACAGGAATAGAAGAGTTCCCACTAAACGGTGAAGAAGCATTCAAGGGCGATACTGAGTTTGACTATAACCACATGATGAGACGCTGGTTTGATGCCTGCTACAAGATGAACATCGAGACTGACTTCGTATATGCCGAAGACGACTTCTCATCCTATAAGCTTCTGATAGTACCGGCACTTTATTCAGCATCTGAAAAGACAATCACTAAGCTTCGTGAATTCGTTAAAGACGGAGGTCACCTCATTCTTACACCTAAGAGTCTTTTCAGCAACGAACACTTAAAGGTTTATCACGATGACCAGCCTCACAACTTTACCGACTTAACAGGTGCCACATACGATCAGTTCACGATTCCTGTAAACACAGGATTTAAAGGCTCTTTGCCGCTTAAAGGCAAGGCATCGGGTATCATGGAATTATATTCTCCCCTTACGTCAGACGGTGCAGAGGTGCTTAGTTCCTACGATCATCCTTACTGGGGCGAATACGCAGCAGTCATGCGCCGCGGCACAGTGACCACAGTTGGCTGCATATTAGATGAACATGACACTTCTGCCGTTCTTACAGACACATTAAACAACGCTGGAATAACGGTCCCCGCTGTCTCCTTCCCTGTCATCGTTAAGAAGGGCATCAACAAGAACGGCGAGAATGTCTCCTTCGTCTTCAACTACTCAATGAATCCTTCAGAGTATGTAATAACCGAAGACTGCAGAAACATTAAGACCGGCGAATCGTACAAAGCAGGCGATTCTGTCACTCTCCCGACTTGGGGTTACCTGATCACTGTAAGTTAATCAGCTTAAGCTTTGAATATCACGAACGACTGAGACTTCATTCGGAGCACTCCGTCCTCGTACTTGCCCTCGCCTATAGACCAGAAAGGTCTTACATCTCCGAGGTCAATTCCTATACTGACCTCTGACGAATTCGGGTTTACAGCTATCTTTAAGTCACCTCTTCGGTATACAAGAAGCGGAGAATCGCCTGTTGAATACAGAACCTCAAAAGGAGTATCTGCAGAGAGGCTGTCCTCGGAAACCCTTAATTTTGTTAGCATTTTAACAATGTTAAATATCGAATCGGGTACTTTAGACAGCGATTCAACGGTCGGTGCATCGGAAGAATCGTCACAAGGAAGGTAGAGATTCCCTCTTCTTCCCGCCTCAAGCACGGAAGCATCCCACTGCATCGGAGTTCTGGAACCCGTACGCGTATATCCGCCTTCAAACGACTTAAGATCCAGGTACTTCATACCAATCTCATCACCGTAGTAAATGAACGGAACCGTAGGCATCGTAAGAATGAATGCCATTGCAAGCTTTCTCTCGCGGTCAGAAAGGCCATAGGAGATTCTGGTCGTATCGTGGTTACCTGTAATCAATGAGAAATAGCCGTTATCCTTAACTGCCTCGTAAGCCGGAACAAATTCATTAAGGAACTTCTCACAAGAAACACCTGAATCGGCACGGAAGTAGCTTCTGTCCTCTCCCTCGGTCTCGTGGTCACGTACAAGGAAGTTGTAGCCGTTACCGCCGTGATCTAAGAAGAAGTCCATGTCAAAGCCTGCTTCATTAACTGCGATATAGGGACAGCACCACTCGGATACAAATGCGCAGTCCGGAAATCTCGACTTAATCTCACCGATCATCTCCTTCCAAAGAGCTGCTGTCTGATGCCATGTATCGTCCCCCTTAATAAGGCTGTCCGCCATATCAACACGGAATCCGTCACAGCCCATCTCAAGCCAGAAGAAACATACATCCTTAATGGCTTCACGGGTTGCAACAGCTTCTTCGGAATCCATTGAGGACTGCCAGCTTTCCTTAGGATCAACCCAGCCGTAGTTAAGCGCGGGCTGACACTTGAAGAAGTTTAGCATGTAAGTACCGTTACGCTCCGCCTCGCCTCCGATGTACGGACGGCCGGGAATGCCCTTGAACCATGAATCAGTCCAGATGTATCTTCCGGAGTACTCGTTAACTTCAGCCTTGGAGCTTTCCTTGAACCACTCGTGCTCCTCGGAAGTGTGACCCGGAACAAGGTCAAGCAGAATGTGCATACCTCGCTTATGCGCCTCTTCGAAAAGCTTCTTCGCATCATCATTAGTTCCGTATCTTTCTGCGACTTTCTTATAGTCACGCACATCGTAACCTGCATCCTTAAAAGGTGAATCGTAGATAGGATTAAGCCAGATGGAATCACATCCTAATTCCATAACATAATCGAGCTTATCGATGATGCCCTGAAGCGTACCTACACCCTTGCCTTCGGGTGAATAAAAAGACTGTGGATATATCTCATAGAAGATTGCATTTCTTAACCAATCAGCAGACATAGTAAACTCCTATATTGAACAATTTAATGTTTGCATTATAATATCCGCGTTATGAGAAAAACCACTCCTAAAGGAATAATTATATTACTGCTGACAGCTCTTATATGGGGCTCGTCATTTGTAGCCCAGAGCATCGGAATAAAGAGCGTCGATGCATTCACTTTTATGGCTGTAAGAACAATCCTCGGAACACTGGTTCTCCTCCCCGTCGTACTCATAAGCAACGGCGGCTTTAGTAATCTCATAGACAAGAAAACTTTAAAGGCAGGTCTCATATTAGGATCTGTATTTGCCGTAGCACAGAATCTTCAGCAGTTCGCATTCTATTATTCGACATCAGGAAAGATCGCATTCATCACATCTTTTTATATGTTCTTCGTACCTCTTCTCGGCTTGATCCTTAAGAAGAGAATCGCACCATTGACATGGGCAGCAATATTCATTGCATTGGGTGGTTTGTTCCTTCTTTGCATCAACCCTTCCGACTTAACATCCGTTAACAAAGGCGATCTTCTGGCGCTCGCGTGTTCAGTCGTCTATGCGGTTCAGATCATGCTCATTGATAAGTTCACAGGAGAGAACATTAACGGCATCAAATTGTCCTTCA
>CAMJGB010000028.1 GCA_946405115.1 uncultured Clostridia bacterium
CATTAACAATCGTTATCTCACAGTCCGGTGAGACTCTCGATACACGTAATGCAATGAAGCTTGCCAAGGAGAAGGGCAGCCGCACTCTTGCTATCGTTAACGTTATCGGAAGCACGATCGCTCGTGAGGCAGATTACGTTCTTTATACGGCTGCAGGTCCTGAGATCTCAGTAGCTTCCACTAAGGCTTATACTACACAGCTTGGCTGTATGTACCTTATGGCAATTAAGTTTGCTTATGCACTCGATAAGATCGATCTTGATACATATAAGCATTATCTTGATGAGCTTCTTTCCATGCCTGAGAAGATTAAGAAGATTCTTGCAAAGCAGGATGAGATTCAGAGATTTGCTTCACAGCAGTTCAATGCAGATTCGATCTTCTTCATGGGCAGAGGTCTTGATTACTATCTTTCAATGGAGGCTTCACTTAAGCTCAAAGAGATCTCTTATATTCATTCCGAGGCTTATGCGGGCGGAGAACTTAAGCACGGTACCATCGCTTTGATTGAAGATGGTACTTTGGTAGTTTCTCCTATTACGCAGGATGACCTTGCTTCCAAGATGGAATCCAATATCAAGGAAGTAAGAACAAGAGGCGCTACTGTATTTGCCATTATTCCTGAAAGACTTGCAGGTGAGAGCTTCTCATGTGATGAGAAATTCATCATTCCGGACTGCGATGACATCTTCGCACCTATCCTTGGAGTTCTTCCTTGTCAGCTTTTTGCTTATTACATGGCAGTCAATAAGGGCTGTGATGTAGATAAGCCTAGAAATCTTGCTAAGAGCGTTACTGTTGAGTAATTAATTTGGGGGTTGTTATAGTTTATGGGTAAGTATTTTGGAACTGACGGTTTCAGAGGAGAAGCAAATGAAGTGCTTACTTCTGCAAAGGCTTTTAAGATCGGCCGCTTTCTCGGTTGGTATTACGGTAAGCAGCACGAGGATGGAAGAGCAAGGATAATCATCGGTAAGGATACAAGAAGAAGTTCCTATACTCTTGAGTATGCTCTCTCGAGTGGAATCACATCTTCCGGTTCTGATGCATATCTTCTTCACGTTTCCACTACACCTTCAGTATCTTATTGCTGCAGAACTGACGGTTTTGACTGCGGTGTTATGATTTCCGCTTCTCATAATCCTTTCTACGATAACGGTATTAAGATCATGAGAGCTAACGGCCAGAAGATCGAGCCCGAGATTGAAGAGCAGATCGAAGCTTATATCGATGATGAGATTGAGAATCTTCCTCTTGCTAAGAGAGAGAAGATGGGTAACGTAGTTGACTATGCTTCCGGCAGAAACCGTTACATCGGTTATCTCATGTCTATTCCCACAAGAGGTTTTAACGGCATGAAGGTCGGTCTCGACTGTGCTAACGGTGCTTCATGGAATATCGCAAGAGCTGTTTACGAAGCTCTTGGTGCAAAGGTTTACGTTATCAATAACACTCCTGACGGTGTAAACATCAACCTTAACTGTGGTTCCACTCATATGGAAAGCCTTAAGAAGCATGTTTTGGACAACGGTCTCAACGTAGGTTTTGCATACGACGGTGATGCTGACAGATGCCTTTGTGTTGATGAGCACGGTAATGAGATCGACGGTGACCAGATCATGTATATGTGCGGTAAATATCTCAAGGAGTGCGGTCAGCTCGACGGTGATACGGTAGTTACAACGATCATGTCCAACATGGGTCTTTATAAGGCGTTCGAAGCTATCGGAATCAGAACTGAGAAGACTAATGTAGGCGACAAGTTTGTTGCAGAGAACATGATGCAGAATCACTATATCTTGGGCGGTGAGCAGTCAGGCCACATCATTTTCGGTAAGTATGCTACTACAGGTGACGGTATTCTTACTTCACTCATGGTAATGATGGCAATGCTCGATAAGAAGCTTCCTTTGTCTATGCTTGCAGGTGAGATGAAGAAGTTCCCTCAGTGCCTTAAGAATGTTGTTGTTAAGGATAAGAAGGAAGCACAGGAGAACGCTGCTGTTGTTTCTGCCGTAGCTAAGGTTAATTCCGAGCTTGACGGTAACGGCAGAATGCTTTTGAGAGCTTCCGGTACCGAGCCTAAGATCCGTGTTATGGTTGAGGCTGCTACTGACGAGCTTTGCGAAAAGTATGTTGATCAGTTGATTGAAGTAATTAAGGCAGAGGGCCTTGCTGCAGATTAAGTTTCTGTAATAGGAGTTAGTATGGAAATAGCATTGATAAGAAACATGTACAACCTTGACGAGACTATCGCCAAGGATATCTTCGAAGGATGTGAGTACCCTTGGGAAGTTCTTCCTAAGATAAAGGATTTTATTCTTGCTTTAGGTCCTACTTTAAGTCCTGATGAGTACGATAAGGTGGGAGAGGATGTATGGATTGCCAAGGATGCTGAGGTTTTTCCTTCTGCATATATCCATGGACCTGCAATCATCGGCAAGGGTGCCAAGGTAAGACAGTGTGCTTTCATCAGAGAGAATGCAATCGTAGGTGAAGGTGCTACAGTAGGTAATTCAACTGAGCTTAAGAATGTAATTCTCTTTAATAAGGTCGAGGTACCTCACTATAACTATGTCGGCGATTCAGTATTGGGTTACAAGGCTCATCTTGGTGCTGGTGCAATTACATCCAACATCAAGGCCGACCGTAAGAATGTCATCGTTAAGGGTGACGGAAGAGAGTACGACACCGGTCTTCGTAAGTTCGGCGCGATGCTCGGAGATAATGTTGAAGTAGGATGCAACAGCGTTCTTAATCCTGGTACTGTCGTAGGGCCTCATACGAATATCTATCCGCTTTCCATGGTAAGAGGAATCGTTCCCGATCACTCTATCTACAAGGATAAGGATAATATCGTAGTTAAGACTGAGGATTAATTAACGGCGAGTTCGGAAAGATCCTTATAAGATCTGATCCCGAGTTCATTCCAGTAATCTTCGTTTCTGAAACCTCTGTTAAGTAAATAGTAATTACAGCCGGTTTCTATAGCTGCTTTATAATCGATTTCAGTATCTCCGATCATAATTACCTGATCGGAGATTTCTTTTAATACATTTGCTTTGGATTCCCCGTGAGGAAGGATCTTAACTTCGTAATCGTTAAGTCCCAGACGGATTAACGACTTCTTAAGTCCTTCTGCATTCTCTCTGATAGTAAGAAACAGGATGGGTTCTTTAATCTTGCTTAAAGTCGGCAATGCATCATCATACAATTCATCAAGTTCGAGCATCGATTCGTCTTCGATTCTTGATATCCATTCTTTCTGAATCGTTGAAGCAAGTTCATTGTCTATATTCAGTATATTTTTAAGATAATCCTTGCCGCCGTTGCCGGATGCTTTGTAAGACATATAGTCATCGGCAAAGTTATTATCGACTTTAATTCCGTGATCATTAAGAATGGATTCCATCAACACCCAGTGACGTCTGGTGCTGTCGATCAAAGTTCCGTCTAGGTCGAATACGTAAGTCATCTTACGACAATCTCCTGATATACACGAAGAACTGCCTTAACACTGTCATCAGGCTTAAACCAATCATTATCAACTTCTAATCCTGCCAAACTAGCAAGGAATGCTCTTGTTAACTGGAACCCTATGGCAGAAGAAAGTGCTGTTCCCGCACCAAGTCTTAAGTTGCAGTCAAAAAGCTTCCATTCGCCTTTGTTATAAAGGAACTGAACATTGAAAGCTCTGGGGCAGTCTACATTATCAACGAGTTTCTTGATATAAGGGTAGAAGATATTGTTGTCCACGGGCTCCATCTTCACACAGACACCGGCCTTAGTTGCTATACGGCGCCTTGAGAAGATCTTAAGTTCATCTCCGTTAAATACTTCTACAGTAACCTCATCGTAGTCATCATCATGACAGTATTCCTGAATTACAGTATCTTCGGATACTTCATCACCTGATTTGATGACTTTAACACCCGCTGAACCGAATCCTAATCTGGGCTTTGCAAGATAAATGCCGTCAGAAGTTAATTCAGATCTGTCATATACATAAGGTGTGGGTATGTCCAATGAAGATAATGTCTTGAACATATAATACTTGTCAGCAAGTAATTCAGTTGTCTTAAGGGAAGCAGCGGAACTTAAAATGTTATTCTCACGAATAAAGTCGCTGTCGCTTGCAAATAAGAAAGCTTCCTGAGGAATGAGGGGGATGATGGCATCAATGCCGTTATCCTTTATTATTCCTGCTATAACATCTTTATAATTATCGGCAACTACCGGCGGTACCTTATGTACTTTCTTTGCAGAAACTGTTGTAGGAACAAGATAAGGATCATTAATGTCACTTACCTCAATCTCAATACTGTCTTTAAAGTATTGAGAAGCTACCTGGGAAATATGCCATGCCGTAGCTGTTCCGCCTGCGGTTACCAAAAATCTCTTCATTATTCATTCTCCAACGTGGGTTTCTTAAGACAAAGTAATTATAACACTATGGAAGGTGAGAGTTTGTACGCAAACAAAAATCCGCCCTGTGGGCGGATAACTGTATTGTTTATAAAGATGTTATACCAATCTGTCCTTAAGTCTGTCGAATGCGTTCTTGGCAATCTGTCGTACATTCGGATCAGAATCGGCGAATGCCAGCTTCTTAACGTACTCTTCACAATGCTTTGCTCCTATATCAGCGGCTGAAGTAGCTGCAGCTGCTCTAACTGAAGGTGAAGAATCACGAAGAAGGGGAATTAGGGCCATACCGGCTTCATATGTTCTAATCTGACCCATAGCAATCGCAACCTCTGTGCGAACTGACTCGTCAGCATCACCGGAGAGTTTTACAAGACCGTCTAACTTGCCCTTCGCGGCCAGCTTCATAATCTTACCACGTAGACTGTCTACTCGTGACATCTAATGTATCTCCTCTTATTTTTCTTACTAAATCAATTATATATCTTAAGTGAATTTAATTTGTTAACAAAGTATGACAAAAACATAAATCAGCCATAATTCTTGACACAATTCGATTATTGAATTAGACACCATAAAAATATATACTGATTTCATCCTTTTTTTATTGGAGCTGTTATGAAATCGAGAGTTATGCCTGCTGTCGTAGCTGTGATTGTCTGCTTTTCGCTTTTTGCAGGAGCATGTTCTTCCAAGTTACCTCCCGAGACGCTTCCCGTAGCAACACCTACAACTACTGCAGAGACAGTAATTGAGACTGAGACTACAGTAGCAGAGATTATTCAGGAAACTGAAGCCACGAGAGGACCTAACAGCACACCTCAGGTGCTTGATGTGCCTGTAGAAGTTAACGGACAGCTTCATGTTGAAGGTACACAGCTTGTTAATGAGTATGGTGTACCGATTCAGCTTAAGGGTATGAGCAGCGGCGGATTACAATCTTGTTTCCAGTTCTTTAATGATGACGTTTGTGACACCCTTATTCAGGATTGGGGTTGTACGGTAATAAGACTTGCCATGACATCACATGGTCTTGATAACGGTTACACATATTTCCCTGAGCGTTACTTTAATGAAGTATGCGGTTATCTTGATACTCTTATCGCACACGGCGTGTATGTAATTGTTGACTGGCACGTACTTTTTGACGGCGATCCTACAGAGTATGAAGCTGATGCTATTGATTTCTTTACCAGAATCTCTGCTTTGTATGGCGATAATCCTCATATTATCTATGAGGTATGTAATGAGCCTAACGGAATGAGATATGATGATCCTGATTCTCCGGTTGACTGGGAGAACGTAATCAAGCCTTATGCTGAGCGTGTTATTGCTGCAATCAGAGAGAACGATCCCGATAACATCATCATCGTTGGAACTCCTACATGGAGCCAGGATGTAGATGTAGCATCTTTGGATCCTATTGATGAAGACAATATTATGTATACCTTGCATTTCTATGCCGGTTCTCACGGTGAGGATCACATGGATAAGGTAAGAACTGCTGTAGAGAACGGACTTCCGATCTTCTGTACTGAATGGGGTGTTTCACTTGATTCCGGAAACAGCGGAGTTTTCTATACAGAGACTCTTGAGTGGATGGAACTTCTCGATGAGTACAATATCTCATGGTGCAACTGGTCTATCGGTACAGCTATTCTCGAGAGTTCTAATGCCTTGAGATTGTATTCGAACCGCTTCACCGTTGAGGAGAAGATTGCGGGACATTGGCCCGATGAGATGATATCCGATTCCGGATTGTTTGTTAGGTCCTTAATTCTGGGAACTGATTTTGAGATCCCGGAGGGAGGCTACAGCAATTAATCGTGATTAGAAGTAAATCTGACAGGCTTTATCAGTTGATTCTGATAATGTCGGCTTCTGCCGTGTTAGCAGGATGTTCCATGTTAGGAACACCCGAACAGACGGTCATAACTTCTGAGACAGTTGTTGAGACTACAGCTGCTCCTACGAATACTCCCACACCAACACTTTCACCGACCCCGACGCCCACACCTGCACCGGAACATATCGTTGTGGATTTCCTGGGAGATCTAACTTTGGCTGATGCACTTGCTTGGAGCGGAGCACCGGGAAGTTTTGATGCAGTTGTCGGTGATGATTATGAGTATTGTTTCCAGAACTGCGCTGATTATCTTGCAGAAGATGATCTTACATATGCTAATTTTGAAGGAACTTATGGTGATGAGACAGCATCTCATATGATTAAGGAATTTGTATTCGCAAGTGATCCTGAAACAGTTCAGATTCTTATTAACGGCAGTATCGAAGCTGTTAACCTTTCTAATAACCATAGTTATGACTATTGGGAAGACGGACTTTTGACAACGCAACAGACTCTTGATGAAGCCGGAATTCTTTGGAGTAACCAGCATCAGGTTGCGATTTATGAAGTAAGAGGTGTCAGAATCGGTATGTTCGGAATCGATATGATCGGTAACGGAGATACGGCTTCTACGGCTTATCCTTTGATCGATGAATTAAGAGAAGCAGGTTGCCAGATCATCATTGCTTCATGTCATTGGGGTATCGAGAGATATTACGAGCCTACATCAGATCAGGTTTATGTCGGTCATGCTCTTATTGATTACGGAGTCGATATTGTAGTCGGTGCGCATCCTCACAGATTGGAGCCCATTGAGCTTTATAACGGAAGGTACATTCTCTACAGCCTTTCGAATTTCTGTTTTGGCGGTAATACGGGATTATCTGATCCCGATACTTGCATAGTAAGATGTGAATTTGTAATGGATGAGACAAATTCATATGTTGAAGAATATAATCTTACGGTGGTTCCGTACAGTCAGACCAGTTTCGCGTCTAATGATTATTGTCCCAGGCCTTATGAATGGGAATCAGATGATTATTACCGCGTAATGGACAGACTTAACTGGAATCAGGAAGATGAATGATTAGGAGAAGGTGGCAACATGGCAACTAAGAAAGTACTTGTAATCATGGGATCAGATTCTGATTTTCCCATTATGGAAGGATGCTTTAAGCTTCTTAAGAAGTTCGGTATCGATTATGAAGTTCATATCGCTTCTGCTCACAGAAGTCCCGATAAGGCTCATAAGCTTGCAAGTGAGGCAAAGGATAACGGATTCGGCGTTATTATCGGCGCAGCCGGACTTGCAGCACATCTTGCAGGTGTACTTGCATCAAATACCATTCTTCCTGTTATCGGAGTTCCCTGTAAGGGCGGAGCTTTGAACGGTGTAGATGCACTTTATGCTACTGTTCAGATGCCTACGGGTATTCCTGTAGCTACCGTTGCTATTGATGGCGGTTCCAATGCAGCTATACTTGCTGCACAGATCCTTGCCGTAGGCGACGATGAATTGTCTTACAAGCTTTTGGAATATAAGAAAGAATTAGCGTCTTCTGTAGACACTAAGGAAGCAAAACTTCAGGAAAAGATCAAGGAGGCTGGGCTTTAATATGAGCGGTATTTTCGGTGTGATCAACAGAGCAGGACTCGATGAGGGTACTGCAAGAACTGCGTACTACGGTATTTTCTCACTTCAGCACAGAGGTCAGGAAGCTGCCGGTATTTCCGTTAACAGCAATGGCACATTCTTAGTTCATAAAAGAGACGGCATGGTTGCCGATATCTTTGATGAGATCACACTTAACGCCCTTGGCGGTACTGCTGCAATTGCTCATGCAAGAGGTGCAGACGGTATCATCGGTCCTGACGGTATCCAGCCTGTTGTCATTAAGTCCAGAGTAGGTAATATTGCATTAAGTTGCGATTCCGTAATCCTTAATGCAGAGGAGATCAGAGAAGAACTTAAGAATCAGGGTGCAATCTTCCAGACAAGCACAGATACTGAGCTTATCCTTTCACTTTTCTCAAGAAATAGAGTTGTTACTGACAGTATTGAAGATGCACTTCTTAAGACCATGAAGGAACTTAAGGGTGTTTATTCTCTCATTATCATGACCGAAGATAAGCTTATCGGTGTTCGTGATCCTTATGGATTGAGACCTTTGTCTCTCGGTAAGAAGGGCAATGAGTATATGTTTGCTTCTGAGAACTGCTCATTCGATGCTCTTGATGCCGAGTATGTAAGAAACCTTGAGCCCGGTGAGATTCTCTCAATCTCAAAGGATGAGGTATCAAGTGTTTACTTTAATTCTGAGATCTCTTCTGAAGAGAGAATCAAGAACGGTAAGGTTTGTATCTTCGAGTATGTTTATGTTGCAAGACCTGACTCCGTGATCGACGGTACTAACGTATTTAAGTCAAGATATGAAGCAGGTAAGGCTCTTGCCAAGCTTCATCCCTGTGAGTGCGATCTTGTAATCGGTGCTCCTGACTCAGGTAACGCAGCAGCTTTGGGTTTTGCTGACGGTCTCGGTGTCACATACGGCATGGGTCTTCTCAAGAACCGTTATGTAGGAAGAACATTCATTAAGAGCACTCAGGAACAAAGAGAGCTTGCTGTTAGAATGAAGTTCGCTGTTCTTAAGGAAGCAATCAAGGGCAAGAGAATCGCAATTGTTGATGACTCACTTGTAAGAGGTACAACAACAAAGCACATCATCAGATTCCTTAAGGATAACGGTGCTTCTGAAGTTCATGTTAGACTTGCTTCTCCTGAAGTTAAGTTCCCTTGCTGCTACGGCGTAAATGCATCATCCGGAAAGGATCTCCCTGCTACATACATGACAGTAGAGCAGATTGGTGAGATGATTGGTGCTGATTCTTTGGGTTATATAAGTCTTGATTGCCTTAAGGAAGCTTTGGGCGGACTTATCTGTGATACATGTTCTGCATGCTTCGACGGAAATTACATTGCCGGTAAGCCCGACGAATTCGAGAAGAGCGTACATCAGGTGAATAATCTATGAAGATAGCAGTATTTGTTTCAGGCGGAGGCACTAACCTTCAGGCTATCATTGACCGTATCAACAGCGGTGAGCTGAAGAACGTTGAGATAGCACTTGTTATTGCTTCCAATGACAGCGCATATGCGCTCACAAGAGCTTCCGATAACGGCATTCCTTCTGTAGTTATGTCAGTCAAGTCTTACCCTTCCAGAGAAGAGTGGGACGATGCTGTTGTAGCTAAGCTTAAGGAAGTCGGTGCCGAGCTCATCGTCCTTGCAGGTTACTTGTCGCTTCTCGGCGCTAAGACTGTTAAGGAATTCAGCAATAAGATCATCAATATTCATCCTGCCCTTATCCCGTCATTCTGCGGTAAGGGCATGTATGGTATTAAGCCTCACGAGGCTGCACTTGCAAGAGGAGTTAAGGTTTCCGGTGCTACGGTTCATCTCGTTAACGAGAATTACGATGAGGGCCCGATCCTTCTTCAAAAGTGCGTTGATATCCTGCCTGACGATACTCCCGAGGTGCTCCAGAAGCGCATAATGAAGGAGTGCGAGCAGGTAATTCTGCCGAAGGCAATAAGCCTTTTCGCAGAAGGTAAAGTAGAGATCAAAAATAATATTGCATATGTAAAGGAATGAAGTATCTATGGAAAAGAAGAACATCTCAGAGATCTTGAAGACAAACGCATACCCTGGAAGAGGTATCGTTATCGGTAAGTCCGCTGACGGCAAGAAGGCAGTAACTGCTTACTTCATTATGGGAAGAAGCGTAAACTCCAGAAACCGTGTATTTACAGCTACAGAGGACGGCATCAAGACAGAAGCTTTTGATCCTTCAAAGCTTTCCGATCCGCACCTTATCATCTATTCACCTGTAAGAGTTCTCGGTAACAAGACAATCGTTACTAACGGTGATCAGACTGATACAATCTACGAGCTTATGGATAAGCAGCAGACTTTCGAGATGAGTCTTAGAGGAAGAGAGTTTGAGGACGATGCTCCTAACTACACTCCCAGAATCTCCGGAATTCTCCACGTTGAGAACGGTACATTCAATTACGCAATGTCTATCTTGAAGTCTGCAGACGGCAATCCTGAGTCATGTGAGAGACACACTTTCTCATATACAAACCCCATTGCAGGTGACGGAAGATTCATCCACACATACATGGGCGACGGCAATCCGCTCCCGAGCTTCGAGGGTGAGCCTGAGAAGATCGGCATTGATGCAGAAGATATTGATTCTTTCACAGATATGCTCTGGACGAGCCTCAATGAGGAGAACAAGGTATCCTTGTATGTTAAGTTCATCGACATCGCTACTGGCGAAGCTGAGACAAGAATTGTAAATAAGAACGTTTAAGGAGTATAAAGAAATGTCTAACGAAATGCAGCTTAAGTACGGTTGTAATCCCAACCAGAAGCCCTCAAGAATCTATATGGAGAACGGTTCCGAGCTTCCTATCGAAGTTCTTAACGGCAAGCCCGGTTACATTAACCTTCTCGATGCCTTTAACGGCTGGCAGCTTGTAAAGGAGCTTAAGAAGGCTACAGGTCTTCCTTCAGCAACTTCTTTCAAGCATGTTTCTCCTGCAGGTGCTGCAGTAGGTAAGCCCCTTTCTGAGACAGAAGCAAAGATCTATTTTGTAGATGATCTTGGTGAGCTTTCTCCGATCGCTTGCGCTTACGCAAGAGCAAGAGGCGCTGACAGAATGAGTTCTTACGGTGACTTCGTTGCTTTGTCTGATACATGTGATGCTATTACTGCTAAGATGCTCGCACGTGAGGTATCTGACGGTATCATCGCTCCTGATTACACAGATGAGGCTCTTGAGATCCTTAAGACAAAGCGTAAGGGCACATATAACGTAATCAAGATCAATCCCGAGTACATGCCTGAGCCTATCGAGAAGAAGCAGGTATACGGTGTTACTTTCGAGCAGGGAAGAAATGAGCTTGATATCAACAATGAGCTTCTTTCCAATATCGTTACTGACAATAAGGTTATCCCTGATGACAAGAAGATCGACCTTCTTATCTCATTGATCACATTAAAGTACACACAGAGTAATTCTGTCTGCTACGTTAAGGACGGTCAGGCAATCGGTATCGGTGCTGGTCAGCAGTCAAGAATCCACTGCACACGTCTTGCAGGTAACAAGGCTGATATTTGGTGGCTCAGACAGCATCCTAAGGTTATGGGCCTTAAGTTTGTTGATGATATCAGAAGACCAGACAGAGATAACACAATCGATGTTTATATTTCTGATGAGCACGATGATGTATTGAGAGACGGTACATGGCAGACATTGTTTAAGGAGAAGCCTGAGGTTCTTACAGATGCTGAGAAGAAGGAATGGCTTGCTAAGAATACTGACGTTGCTTTGGGTTCTGATGCATTCTTCCCGTTCGGTGACAACATCGAGAGAGCTTACAAGAGCGGTGTTAAGTACATTGCTGAGCCCGGCGGTTCCATCAGAGATGATCATGTCATCATGACTTGCAACAAGTACGACATGGCTATGGCCTTCACAGGCATCAGACTCTTCCACCATTAATAAGGAGAACATATGGAAGACGCATATATAACATTGCCCAAGGGATTTAAGGCCTCGGGCGTTTCTGCAGGAATGAAGTGCAGCGATCCTGCCAACATCAATATGGACGATCCCAAGTCGTCTTACCTTGATGTAGCTTTGATCGAATCTGACACACCGGCGAATGTTGCTGGAGTTTATACATCCAATCTTGTAAAGGGACATTCACTTACAAGAACGATAGACATTGTAAACAACGGTACTAAGGTTAGAGGTATCGTGATCAACAGTAAGGTCGCTAATGCGGGTGTTGGCCAGGCAGGCGTAGATGATGCTGAGCTAATTGCAAGTAAGATCGCTGAGAAGCTCGGCTGCGACAGTAAGCAGATCATGACAGCTTCAACAGGTGTTATCGGTTCAAGACTTCCTGTAGATAAGATTACAAAGATAGTACCTGAGCTTGTTGATTCACTTTCTTCTGAAGAAGAGAGCGCACATAACTCAGAGTTTGCGATGATGACTACGGATACGGTTCCTAAGGAAGTAGCTGCTACCATCACAATGGGTGATGGCAAAGAAGTAACTATCGCAGCTCAGGCTAAGGGTTCAGGCATGATTCATCCTAACCTTGCCACAATGATCTCGGTATTTACTACTGATGCCAATATCAGCAGTGCTTTGCTTGATAAGGTTCTTCGCAATGCCGTTAAGTACACATTCAACCGTGTCAGCGTTGACGGCGATACTTCAGTATGCGATTCTGTTATCATCATGGCTAACGGTGCTTCCGGTGCTTCCGAGATCACTGAAGGCAGTGAGGACTACGAGCTTTTCGAGCAGGCTGTTACTAAGCTTTCAGATGACATCGCGAGAATGATCGCAGCTGACGGCGAGGGCGCATCCAAATTTATCGAGATTGAAGTAACAGGTGCCAAGGACGAGTACGATGCAAAGCTCATCGTAACTTCTGTAGCAAGATCACCTCTTGTTAAGACTGCAATGTTCGGCGAAG
>CAMJGB010000029.1 GCA_946405115.1 uncultured Clostridia bacterium
AGCGGAACTTCATGGTTCATTGTAAGTTCAGTTTTAAGGATCATTTTTGGTGTGGCAATACTTGCTGTAGTTGCTAAGCTTTTTGAGAAGAAACCTGCGGATGTTTTGTCGCTTAAAAACACGGGTAAAGCGCTTGTTGCAGGTGCAGGGTTCATCCTGCTTTTGCTGTACGAGATCGTGACCGTGGCGACGGGCTTTGGAGGGTTCACAGGACTTACCGTAGGGCTATTTGTTACGAAGATTTTGTTGCAGCAGATAACTACCGGATTTTACGAGGAACTTGCTTACAGATTCCTGCTTCTCGAAGGTCTTAAGCACACGAAGAACAAGGTGTCGACGAAGCTTATTTATGTGCTCATAAGTTCAGTTCTATTCGGTGTTCTTCACTGCATTCCTACATGGGATACGTACACGTTCCTTAGGACGGCAGCCATGGGCATAGGCTTCGCGGTTATCTTCGTTAAGTCGGGTAATATCGTTGTCCCTATGGTACTTCACTTCCTGTACGATGTTGCAGTGAAGATCGCGGTTCATACCGAGTGGAATGATTCTGATATTTTTACAAGTTTAAGTTCCGTGTTCGAGATTATGCTCGTAGTGATGGTAGTGATCTCACTTGTTATGCTTTTTGTTCGCGCAGGTGAATCTGAGCGCGTTAACGGGGCAGCTTCTTAAGCACTCTCCGCATCGTATGCATTCTGCGCTGTTAGGGACCTTACTCGGGTCTACATTCATGCCGCAGGTCTTGGCACATTTACCGCAGTTTATGCAGGAGGTTTTGTCTATGCTGAGCTGAACGAGGCTTACCTTCTGGAACAATGCGTAGAAAGCGCCGAGAGGGCAGATGTACTTACAAAACGGCCTGTATATGAATATCGAAGACAGCACGAAAAGCATAAGTATCGTTACCTTGATAACATAGATTACGCCGAGCGCGGACCACAGGTTCTCGTTCATGAGCACAAGCGGGATTCCGCCTTCAAGCGTGCCGACAGGGCAGATGAATTCGCAGAAGAAGGGCATACCCGCGCCGTATGATGTGCGGTAAAGAAGCGGGAGCCCGATTACCATAACAGCAAGCATTACATACTTAAGGTAACGAAGCGGTTTGTCGATGCGCTCGGGTATCTTTATCTTTCTCGTGGGAATCTTATAAAGAAGCTCCTGAATCAGACCGAAAAGGCAAAGCCACCCGCAGACGAAACGTCCCAGGAATAGACCTACGGTCATGAGGAAACCTAACACATAGAAAGGGAACTTTCTCTGCCTTGAATTAAGTACAGCCTGAAGCGCTCCGATGGGACATGCACCGAGTGCGCCGGGGCATGAATAGCAGTTCATTCCGGGAACGCAGAAATGCTTAAGTGGACCCGAGTAGATGGTGCCTGTGAGGAAGCCTTTAATGAAGGAGTTGGTAAGAACTCCCCAGCCGATCTGAACGGCCTTGCGGATCTTGTTGATGTCCTTACCCAATGCCGATGCACTCCAGGCAGATGGTCGCAGCCTTGTGGAAGACGATGGAGACTTCATCGTCAAATATGCCGAGCAATATCATCGCCACGGCAATCAAAAGTGCTGCTGTCCAAAGAATTCTTCGTCTCATGGTTGGATTATAACATTACAATTCTTCCTCTTTCAGGCAGGTATAGAATTTGGGTTTCAGGGACATCCCTGAAGCATAATTGCATTTGTGCGTACTTGTCATTTACCATGGCCATAGCCAAACAAGAAATCGATGAAGATCATACAAACTGAAATCTTTCCAATAGTACTTTTCATATATCAGATCATAGCTGCTTGTTCCAAAGGGAATCCACTTTGAACAGCACTCAATATAACTTAATTCACCATCCAAGAAGAAAAAAGTCAGTTTGACATGCATTTGATAGGGGTTATTGTTATCTCTTGCACTGTGTCCACCCATTATTCCGATAAATATTGAACAACCATCACACGTTTCTGTGCCTTCATAGTTGGTAACACGTTCATGGATATCAAGGGGAGTGTTATCTACAAAAACTGTTTGATCATGATATGTGACTTCCCCTGCTGCTACAACATTAGTGGTGAGAAATGATAATATACTGTCAGCTCCGGTTATTCTGATTGCATATCGTTCAGATCTGTTTTTAACTTGTTCGTTGACATTCATCATAGCTGCTGTTATATGCACATCTTCGCTAAGAGTGATCCCAAATTCTTCTGCCAACAATTCCTCTTCGCTTTCTGAAGGTGTATGGATCATAGTATGATCATTCATATATTTAGTTGCTGGAATTGCATGAATAATATTCAGTGCCACAATAGTAACAAGGAGAGTAATAACGACGGTTAGTATTATCTTTGGTATAGATTTCATTTGTTTCATGTTATTCATATTATTAGTTTATATTTCACTAGTCATTTGATCACTAGTGGGCAATTCAAGTAACTCGCAGAAATCCAAGTAATTGTTGTAATCTTCTGTATCAGCGCGAGTAATTGAATAAGAATATGATATCGTATACTGTCCAATCCAATAAACAACCCTGAAGGTCTTTAGCCCGGATTCTTCCGTTAAAATCGTAAAACAATATCCATCCGAACTGGAGCTATCAACTAATTCAATATCAAGGGATATAGCTTGATCAACAAACGCTCTGTATCCGCATTCCGCCCAACTTTCTGATTCGTATTCATTTATACATATTCCATCAATTTTCAAACGCTTTAGAATATGATACTCATAGTCAAGTGGGTAATAACCCTGTTCACCGCTGATTGGATCTGTTTCAGTCATATCTTCCAAGAAAGCGGAGAAGTCGTAAATATATACTATATGTTGTCCATCTTGATCAAAAGAAAAGCCATGTTCGGCACAATCTGATGGACGATTAGATTCAATATCTATTCCAAGAACTTCACCGATGTCTTCGATTGACTCCAGTAATGAAATATGGTTCTCCAAGGAATTAACTTCATAGAAAGGAACCGACATCGTAGTCGCCTCCGTCTCAGCTACATGCGAATGATTGGTAGACGGTGGGATTATTGTTTCTGCAATCTGATTCTCCGACGGTACAATAGTACTAGAAACTGTCGCTGGCTCAGTATTATTAGCACATGAACATAGGATCAAACATATAGTTACTATCAACAATAATCTCTTTAGCATATTATCTCCTTATCCTAAAACCGGATCGTGCCAATTCTCTTCGATCTGATCATAATTAGGATAACGACATATAAATTATTCTGTCAATTTAAAACAATCAGAAACCTTGAAACTAAAAAATACTGCATTTGTGCTGTATGTAAAATGACTTTGGTGGAGTAGGGGGAGAATAAAAACCCTCCCCGAGCGGACTTTATGTGGAATGAAACACCCTTGCGACGCGACCTCCGCACAAGCGAAGCGCGGAGGACTCGAGCTAGCAAGGGTGTTGAATGACTGGTCGAGGTGACAGGATTCGAACCTGCGACCCCATGCTCCCAAAGCACGTACGCTACCAACTGCGCTACACCTCGATTTCAGTTACCCAAAGATTCTAACAGAAATGATTTCTTTTACAAGTTGTATAGCGGTTATATAAAATCTCGTATTTGAAAAATAAGTATAGGAAATTACTCGATGTTCTATACATTTTTCACGGGATTTGATATTTATATGAGAATCACGCGATTATTTATACATAATCCTGCTTTTTTGGAAATTTATATTAGGTCGATAGGCATAATCCTATATAAATTTTCATTTTTTCTCAAAATGTATAACGCCGCCGATTCAATCCTGGAAATAAAAGAGACTTCCATGGAGGATATCCACGGAAGTCTTGATCACAATTTGCTAATGAGACTTATTAATCAGCCTTAGTTTGCAGCGCTCCAGCCTACATCGTAGACGAAGTTACCGGATGCGATGTCGTCTTCAGATGCGTAGTAGGGCATAGGGAGTGTGCCGTTCAATTCTGCCTGACCTGTGATGATGTCTGCGATGCCGTTACCGCCTTCACTTCCGGGGAGGTAGCAGAAGTAGCATGTATCCCAATCGTCGATGTAATCTTCAACGATCATGTTGCGGCCTGATACGATGAGAGCCATTGTAGGTACGCCGTAAGAAGCTGCATCTGTGATGGCTTCGAAGTTGCCGTCCAAAGTGCAGTCGCCGAATGCAACATCGATGCTTGCGGAGTCACCGTTCCACTCTGCATATGTTTCTTCGCCGAGGCAGAGGATTATGAGGTCGCATGAATCAACCATATCGGGATCAGTGATTACTTCAAATCCGATCTCTTCAGCCGCTGCTTCGAGACCGTCGAGGATTGTTACGCCTTCAGGTATACAACGGTAGCCGAGCTCTGCGTCAGTAGCGCCTTCCCAGCCGTATGTCCAACCGCCGCAAAGAACGCCTGTATCGTCCATTGCCGGTCCCATGACAAGAACTCTCATGCCGGGCTCGATAACTGAGTTATCGCCGAGCTTGAAAGGAACAACGGACTCTGCTGCAAGCTGTCTTGCAACTTCGTGTGATCTGTCGGAATTGAATTCGTATGTGGGTGTTACGTTATCGAGGTAAGGGTCTTCGAACAAGCCCACATCGATCTTAACCTGAATGATTCTTCTTACAGCATCGTCGACACGCTCCTCTGAGATGTCGCCGTTATTAACCGCATCTACGATAGCCTGACGTGCCTGCTCGTAGTTGCCTGCTTCCATGAGCATGTCGATGCCTGCGTTAACTGCAAGTACTACGTTGGAGTAGAGGTCTCCGCCGGAGCACTTTTCGATGGAGTCCCAGTCGGAGATGATGAAGCCTTCGAAGCCGAAGTCGTTCTTAAGCATCTGGATGTACTCTGCATTCTCGTGCATCTTTGTACCCCACAAGGATGTGTGGGAGATCATGATCGTCTGTGCGCCGAGCTCGATCATGTGCTGGTATACTGCGAGGCACTCTTCAATCTGCTCCTCAGTAGGCTGTGAGTCACCTCTGTCGATGAGTCTGTTAACGCCTTCTGAATTCTCGCCTGTACCGTAAACAACGTAGCCCTCTGCGAAGAAGTGCTTGGGGCAGACGATAACGCCCTCGGAAAGCTGACCTGTAATGAATGCAGCTCCCATCTCATCGCAAAGCGCATTGCTTGAAGAGTAGCACTCATAAGTTCTTCCCCAGCGGGGATCGAGGCAGTTGTTAACTACGGGAGCGAAGTTGAAGATCATTCTTGTATGCATCATCTCGCTTCCTACGATAGCGCCGTATTCTTCAGTAAGCTCAGCATCATGTGCTGCACCGATGTTTATAGGCTGAGGGAAGATGACGCAGCCTGATGCGAAGTTTACTCCGTGTACGCTGTCCTGACCGTAGAGCATCGGAATGCCTGCCTCAGAACTTAATGCTGCGTCCTGATAGAATCCGACAATCATTCTCCAGTCGCTTAATGAGAGCTCAGGGAATCCGCCGTAGTGGCTCAGTACCGATCCGTAGCAATACTCGCCCATTTGATTTGAGTCGAGATTATAAAGCGCTCCCTGAACCATCTGTGCAGCTTTCTGCTCCAGCGTAAGTGAAGCGACAATCTCCTCAGCTGTCATGCCGACATAAGCTGTGGGATTCTCATCGATATCAACAGTTGCTGTTGTCTCGGAAGGGAGGGTGGAGGTCTCTGTTGCTTCTGTCTCGGCAATGCTTTCTTCCACAGTAGTTTCCGTTACGGTAGTGGAGCAGGCGCTTAGCATAATTGCACCTGTTAATACCATAGCGGTTAGCTTATTTCTTTTCATAGATTTTGTCTCCTATGGGTTTGGGGTTGTATTTGCAATTATGCGCAAATTGTTGTCGCATTTCCACTTTTTGTACAAATTACACCAAAAATAACCTACAACTTGAGAATTGTTTGTGTTTTTCTCGGATGTTATCTTAAATTGAACAACCGGTTGCGCAACTTGTTGCGCTATATGTTACCACTTGGGAGAGGTGCCCTATGTCACTAGTTAAATGCATGAGGAAGATGGTTGCAGGATTAGTCTCGGCTGCTGTTCTGCTGACCCCGTTAGCCGGCTCGTTAGTTCTCGCTGATGAACACGAATACAGTGTATCGGTAACTCCCGATACTGTAGTCGCAGGAGAAGAAACAGAGTTCACCGCAACATTCTATATGGACGGTGAAGAATTTGATCCTGCAGATGAGGGATTAACAATCTCATGGTGGAGCGAATCGCTTAGCACAGGCGGTTCCACATCAACTTCATTAACTAACACTTTTACTTATGACACTGTCGGTGTATATGAGAACGACCTTAAAGTTGAGCTTTGGAATCCCAATGATTGGTCTAAGGTTGCAGGTGCAAATCCTACGATAACTGTTGTTGAAGCTTCAAATGATCCTGTTATTGATGTACCTACGGAACCTGGATACATCGCTACACTTACAACTTCACCTTCAACAATTGAGGTTGGTGATGAGGTAACTTTTACTGCAACTGTTTCTTACTTTGACGGTGAGAATACTACAGAGATCACATCTCTTTCTGATGCCAATATGACTTTGTGGTTCTGGAATAATACTTCTAATTCAGGATTAGATGATTCGTCAGGTACCACACTTGTTAATACATTTACCTTCACAGAAGAGGGAGAATACGAAGTGCAGATCAGACTTCAGAATTCTGACTGGGTTGATGTAATCGATGCAGTTAAAACAACAGTTGTTGTTAACCGCGCTTCCAACGTTCCCGATCCCGTAGCGGGCAGGGTGAATTTCCAGGGCGTACCGACACTTCCCGATGATTTCTACATGGGTGTCGATGTGTCTTCAGTTGTATCCGAGCTTAATGCTGGTGTTGTTTATCACGACTATGCAGGTAACGATATAACTACAGTAAACGGCTTCATTGCATTCCTCGCATCGCAGGGCGTAAACTGCGTCCGAGTACGTGTTTGGAATAATCCATATGACGGCAACAGTAACGGCTTCGGCGGTGGTAACAACGACGTACAGACAGCCAGGATAATCGCTGATGCCTGCGAGGCGGCTGGCATCACGATGATGGTAGATTTCCACCTTTCTGATTTCTGGTGTGATCCTGCTAAGCAGAAGGAGCCCGTTGCCTGGAGCGGAATGTCAGTAGACGAGAAGGCAGCAGCAATCTCTTCCTTTATCACCGAAGCTCTTAGTACTATCGACAGCAACCGTAATACAGTCGTTATGGTGCAGGTAGGAAATGAGACTAACAGTTCCGTTTGCGGTGTGTCCGGAAACACTGACATGTGTATGCTTTTCGATGCGGGATGCGATGCAGTACATAACTGGAATTCAAATACGCGTGCCGTGCTCCACTTTACTAATCCCGAGAGAGGCACCATCTCAAGCTGGGCCGCAACTTTAAGTGAAGCCGGAGTTTCTGCTGATGTGCTCGCCACATCGTACTACCCTTACTGGCACGGATCACTTTCAAACCTTACTTCTCAGCTTAGTGCAGCAAGATCTTACGGCTTCGATGTAATGGTAGCTGAGACTTCGTATGCATACACGCTTAATGATTCTGACGGACACAGCAATACGGTAAGTTCCGGCGGAAATAATACAGGTGATGACCTTCTTCAGCCGTTCAGCGTACAGGGTCAGGCAAGAGCCGTGCGCGACGTCGTAAATGCAGTTAATAATGCAGGCGGAATCGGCATGTTCTACTGGGAGCCTGCGTGGATCACGGTAGGAGACATAACTGGACTCACAGGTGATGCATTGACCGCGCAGATTGCTGCTAACAGCTTAAAGTGGGAGCAGTACGGATGCGGCTGGGCTGCAAGTTATGCAGAAGTTTACGATCCTAATGATGCCGGCAGATGGTACGGCGGATCGGCAGTAGATAACGAGGCTTTGTTCTATCCTGACGGCATGCCTACAGGTGCATGGGGAGTATATGCTCACATCAGATCCGGCGAGTACTGTAACGAAGTATCTGCTGACGGCGTTGAGTCGTTTAACATGACCATCGTAGAGGGAGAATCACTCACGCTTCCTGCTACGGCAATGGTAACTTACACTAACGATGTAATAGCTCCCGCTGATGTTTCCTGGGATGCTGTTTCGGTTGCCGCAGTCGACGTTAATACAAGAGGCACTTATCAGGTAACAGGTGTGTGCGAGGGCCTTACAACGACACTCACTGTTACTGTAATCGCAGCTAATCTGATTGATCCTGATATCGCGGGATTCGAGACGAGTGATTATGCGAATGCTTACACGATAGACGGCGCCGGTTTCTCAGCCCATAGTACACAGGACGTGCATTCCGGAACTTTCGGTTTGCATTGGTGGTCCAATGAAGGCGAGCAGGGTTCCGTTACGCTTAATGATGCGATTGCACTTAATACGGCAGGAACGTATCTTTTGACAGCTTACTTCCAGGGTGATGACACAGTGGTTACCTTGATTGTACGCGATGCTTCTACGGGTGCTGTCATAGCTTCTTCTGTGCCTGCTTCAACTCAGGGTTATAACGCATGGGTACAGCCTGAGGTATCTTTTACAATAGATTCAGCAACGTCTGTGATTATTGAGGTTGCTATCGATTACGGCCCCGGCGGATGGGGAACGGTAGACGATCTGTCACTTTCACTCGAGAGTGCAGCCGAGGGTACTACACCTGCAGTTGTTCCTGACGTGATTCCGGTTCAGCCTGTAGAGCCCGTTCAGAACGAGACAACTACGGAAACTGCAGCCCCTGTTTCTGACAATACAGACACTACCCCTTCGGCGCCTGTTTCTACGGGTTCCGTGATAGCTCCGGCAACCCCTGACAGACACGACCTCACGTCTTTCATCATGGAGCTTTACCGCGTGCTCCTCTCTCGAAAAGCTGACGACGAAGGTCTTGCAAAATGGCGCACACAGCTTGAGAACGGCGACATCACATTAAGGACGCTTGTGTTGGGTATTCTCATGAGCTCAGAGTATCTTGGCAAGAATAAGACTGACGAGGAATTCGTTATCGATCTGTACCATGTATTCCTCGGAAGAGAGCCCGATGCACAAGGTCAGGCCGACTGGCTCAGAAGACTCTCGTCAGGCTGGGAGAGGATTGATGTAATCGACGGTTTCCTCTATTCGGAGGAGTTCCGTGCCATAGCTGAGGGCTACGGACTTAAAGTTGAATAAAGAATTTCTTCATTAACCCCCCCATCAGGGAAGGCCGCTTGCTAACTGAGGCGGCCTTTTCTTGTGCTTACATTAAACGCGCATATGATGTTAATATTTAAAGTGGACTTAAGTATAGATGCCGGGGAGGGTTACCTATGCCTGAGAAATCAGTCAGAGAAATGAGCGCCAGGGAGCGCAGACATAATTCCATTGAAGCCAAGATGTTTCGTGGAATGTGGTTGATATGCGTAGTATTGGGAATTGTCCTGTTGATCACAGGTCTTGGATTATACAGTTATTCACTTGTAAGCCAGTACATAAGCCATGCATATCATCTAACGAGGATTGCGGCTCAGTCCGTAAGCCGTGGCACAGACATTGCGCCTTTTGCCGACGGTGTCATGAGGACATACAGAAGCCTTACTCCTGAACAGCGTGAGATGGTCGGTACAGCTGAGTATACTGAGCTTTTCGCTGAGGCCCGCGAGAACCATGCTTACGATACTCTTATTCATATGCTTCCCCAGTATTCTCAATCTGATGAGGTTACCGATGTTTATGTCGGTATGTACGATCAAGAGACCGGTGCACTTGTTTATATCGCAGATCCCGATAAGGTAGACGTTCGTAATATCGGTGATTGGGAAGAGGTAACATCCAAGGAAATCGATACATTCCTTTATTGGAGCGGAGACGGAATGCTCTACGATCTTTCGCCTACTGAGAATTACGGCTGGATGTGCACTTGTGGTACTCCTGTCTACGACAGTGACAGGCATGTTGTATGCTATGTTCTTGCCGATCTAACTATTGCTAATATCTGGTCCGGAATGAATCAGTATGTTTTCCAGATGACTATCGTATCTGTAGGCGTTGTAGCGCTTCTTATAGCATTCATGCTGAACTATACGCGGAAGAATATGATCAAGCCCATTAATGCCATAGCTGAGTGTGCTGAGAATTATACTAACGACAGAAAGAATGGTTCTCATGATACAGAGCACTTCTCGAAGCTTAGTATCCGTACGGGTGATGAGATAGAGAACCTTTGTCTTACCATGGCTGACATGGAAAAAGAGATGACGGATTATGTAGATAACATCGCATCTATTACGGCAGAGAAGGAGAGGATAAGCACAGAGCTTACTGTTGCAACTCGTATACAGTCTGCGATGCTTCCTCACATATTCCCGGCGTTCCCTGACAGAACTGAATTCGACGTATATGCGACGATGGATCCTGCGAAGGAAGTCGGAGGAGATTTCTACGACTATTTCCTTATTGATGATGATCATCTGTGCCTTGTTATGGCGGATGTATCCGGTAAGGGCGTACCTGCGGCTTTGATGATGATGGCAGTTAAGATCATCATCGCGAATTATGCGAAGATGGGTCACTCTCCTGCACAGGTACTTAGCATTACCAATCAGGCTATCTGCGAGAATAACCAGGAGGATATGTTTGTTTCCGTATGGCTCGGTATACTCGAGATTTCTACGGGAAAGATGGTAGCTTCCAACGCAGGTCACGAGTATCCTGCAATCCGCAGAGGAGATGGTAAGTTCGAGATGATGAAGTCCCGCCACAGCCTTGTAGTAGGCGCCATGGAAGAGACTAAATACACAGAATATGACGTTCAGCTTGATCCAGGTTCCAAGATGTTCCTCTATACTGACGGTGTGCCCGAAGCTTCTAATGCTGACGGTAAGCTTTTCGGTGAGGAGCGCATGGTAGAAGCCCTTAATAAGGCGCCGGATGCTTCATGTGATGAGATTCTTGCCAATGTAAAAGAAGCCGTTGAAGGCTTCGTTCAGGGTGCGGAGCAGTTCGACGATCTTACGATGCTCTGCGTGGAGTTTAAGGGTAAGAATTAACTTCTTGCTTCCTCGATAAATGTGAGGAACTTCTTTTTGGGAATAGGCTTCGAGAAGAAATATCCCTGCAGGTAATCAACTCCCAAAGGCTCGAGCAGTTGGATCTGCTCTTCTGTCTCTACGCCCTCAACGAGGATGTCGAGGTCCATCTGATGGATCATGCGTATACTGTTCTCAAGAATAATCATGCCTAGCTCGCTCTTCTCTGCTTCCCAGAGTATGCTCTTGTCAATCTTGATGCAGTCGAGATGCATGGAAGCGAGTGCTCTCATGTTGGAGTAACCCGTGCCGTAATCGTCCATGGAGAAGAGGAAGCCTTCCGTCTTAAGGTCGTTGATAACGGAGTTCATGATCTCGTAGCTTTCGGCTGAGATAGACTCTGTTACCTCGAAGTTGATGTAGTGCTTGTCGACGCCACTCATCTCAACGATGCCGTTGATGTGCTCGACGAAGCCTGGCTTCATGAGCTGCATAACAGAGAGATTAACGTTGATGCAGTCGATGGTGCCGTCTTCAAGATTCTGTTCCTTAATAAGCTTACAAACGTCCATGAGAACGAAGTCGTCGATGGCATCGATGAGACCGATGTTCTCGGCAACAGGAATGAACTCGTCAGGGAAGAGCATGCCCATCTCATCGTCGTGAAGTCTTACGAGAGCCTCAGCGCCGTGAAGCTTTCTTCCGTCGATGGAATAAGTGGGCTGATAGTAAACTTCGAACTTACCCTCGGCAAGACCTGTGGAGATTGCTTTCTCGATAACGGAGCCTCTAAGGATGTTGTCAAGATCAGTGCCGGAGAGGATTTTCTTGTGATCCTTGCCGGGAGTGAAACTGTCGAACATGTAGAGTGCGTCGTTAAGTGAATCGAGCTGCCTCGGAATGTCAGCAACGAGAAGTGAAGCCGAGAGCAAAACCATGGTGTCGGCAAGCTGCCAGGGCTTATCGAATCTTGATGAGATCTTCTTCGCCAGATCAAGTGACTGCTCGTCGGACCTGTTGAAGATGAGGAGGACATAAGTCCTTCTTCCGATCTTGTAGATGTTGTACTTCTTGTGGATGGACTCGAGGTACTGCGCTACCTTCTTCTCAACGAGCTCTCTGTTCGCAGCACCGCGCTTACGGGAGATGATCTCAGGTGTGTTGATGCGAAGGCTGATCGCATGGAGAGGAACGTGGTTGAAAAGGTAGTTTGCGAAGTCCATCATGAAGGCCTGGCGGTTGTAAAGACCTGTCTCGCCGTCAATTCTGTCGTCCTCGTTCTCGATGATCATCATGACGCCCGTAAGGCCGATGGCCTCAGCGAAAAGCTCTACCCTTAAGTCAGGGATAACAAGCTGTGTGACGATGCCCGCGAATGTGATGGTAGTAAACAAAAGCATTCCGGTTCTTCTCTTAACCGTAAGTGCACGCCAGCTTGTAATAAGCTTAACGATGGCGCAGAAGAGGAACAGTCCTGCTACGACGTAGATGATCGCTTCGCCCCAGTTACGCTGGAACTCGCGGTTCTCATCTACAAAGTAAACCCAGTGGGTAGCGGGGTTGGATACTGCAAGGATTTCAGTAAGGAAGAATATTGCGGTGAAGATTAAGGATTTCTTATTGGTTCTGAATACGCTGCCGCATACATGAGCGATGTAGAAGTAGAAGAAAGGTGCAAGTGCGGTATGAGTTATGAAGTAAACATAACGTGCGATGTCGCATGCCTCAGCCAGCCTCGGAGAGACAGTCATACCGGGTCTTGCATAACCTGTTATCGTATTGCAGATACCGTTAATCGCGACGATCAACAGAAGCAGAACATAGAGCTTGTTCTGTGTTTTGCCCATCCTGCCCTGAACACT
>CAMJGB010000030.1 GCA_946405115.1 uncultured Clostridia bacterium
CGATGTTGCCGCTCTCGGAACCGACGTCGACCATCATTCTGATCTCTTCCTCGGTTACTTCCTTATCGTTGTCGTTGGGATCGATCTTGCAAAGACGCAGGATAGCATTCGTGGATGCTGTAAGGAACTTTACGAAAGGCTTAGTTATGATTCCGAAAAACCTTACTATTCCATAAGCAGCATATGCCCACTTCTCCGGCTTATTCTGAGCGATTCTCTTAGGAACGAGCTCGCCCAATACAAGAGAGAAATATGAAAGAACGATTGTAATAAGAACCGTGAACAGCGGCACTGCCCATGTCTTAACGCCCTCGGGATCGATGAGCGAAGCAAGCTTTCCTGCGAAGTTGCTCGCAGCAAAAGCGGATGACAAGAATCCTGCAAGCGTAACGCCTACCTGGATAGTCGCAAGGAATGTGCCGGGGTTATTGAGGAAGTTAAGCATGCGCTTGGCATTCTTATCGCCGTCTTCGGCGAGCTTACGCATCTTCGTATCATTTAAAGATATGACCGCCATCTCCGTTCCCGAGAAAAATGCGTTTACGAGAACGAAGAAGATAACTACCAGCAGATCAATAATCGTGTTGCCCATATATGTTTGTTATCACAACTCCGACAGAAGCTTCTCAAGGATATCCTTAACAGTCTTGGGATCCGCCTTGCCGCGGAGCTCTCTCATGGACTGTCCGATGAGGAACTGGATATTCTTGGTGTTGCCTGCAAGATACTCGCTTACGGCCTTCTCGTTGCTCTCGATGACCTTCTTGATGGCAGGTTCGATAGCAGATGCATCGGAAACCTGTGCGAGACCGTTCTTGTCGGCATACTCTTCGGGATTTACATTCTCTTCGAATACGGCTGTGAGGATCTTCTTACCGCTCTTACGGTTAATCTTGCCGTCGTTAACCATCTTGATGATTGTACCGAGCTTATCTCCGTCAAACTCCTTGTCCTCGGGTGTTACGCCCTCGTCCTTGTAGAGCTTAAGGAGGTCTGTGAGGATCCAGTTTGCAGCATCCTTGTAGTTGCCGCACTTAGCGCCTGAAGTCTCGAATACCTTAACCAAAGTAACGTTGCCTGTGATGATATCGGCATCGTACTCAGTAAGACCAAGCTCGCTTACGTAGCGCTCACGCTTCTCGTCAGCAAACTCAGGAAGATTAGCCTTGATGTTCTCGAGGTACTCCTCGGAGATAACTACGGGCATAAGGTCAGGATCAGGGAAATACTTATAGTCCTGAGCATCCTCCTTGGATCTCATGGCATATGTGTATTCCTTCTCGTCGTCCCATCTTCTTGTCTCCTGGACTACTTTGCCGCCACCCTCGATCAAGTCGATCTGACGCTCGCACTCGTATTCGATAGCGCGCTCGATAGCCTTGAAGGAAGCGATGTTCTTCATCTCGGTTCTTGTTCCGAACTCTGCCTGACCTCTAGGTCTTACGGAGAGGTTAACGTCGGCTCTCATGGAACCTTCCTGCATCTTACAGTCGGATACACCGAGATACTGCATTGTGTCCTTGATCTTTGTAAGGTAAGCGATTACTTCCTCTGCGGATCTGAAGTCAGGCTCGGATACGATCTCGAGGAGCGGAACGCCGCAGCGGTTGAAGTCAACGCATGTCATTCCCGTAGCCTCGTCGTGAACGAGCTTACCTGCATCTTCCTCCATGTGGATCTCGTGGATGCCGATGGACTTCTTGCCGTTGCTTGTCATGATGTCTACGTGACCGTTTCTGCAGATCGGGCAGTACAGCTGTGAGATCTGATAAGCCTTCGGAAGATCGGGATAGAAGTAGTTCTTACGATCGAACTTGTTGTTTCTTGTGATGTCGCAGTTAAGGGCAAGACCTGCCTTTACAGCGAACTCCACTACTCTCTTGTTGAGGGTAGGAAGCGTACCCGGCATACCCGAGCAAACCTCGCATACGTGTGTGTTGGGAGCTCCGCCAAACTTAGTGGAGCATCCGCAGAAAATCTTTGATTCGGTCGAGAGCTCGCAATGAACTTCAAGACCTATGACCATCTCATAATCTTTCATCGCGCGCCTCCTTAGATTCCTTCTGCTGTCTGTTGCTCATATGCCTTGTCAGCGGTTAACTTCTGGAAAGCATATGTGAAGCCCAATATTGTCTGCTCATCGAAATGCTTTCCTATGATCTGCATTCCGACGGGAAGATTCTGTGATGTGAAGCCGCAAGGTACCGATATTGCAGGAACACCTACGATATTGATGAGTACCGTGCAGATATCGCCCAAGTACATCTTGAGCGGGTCGGACAAGCTCTCCCCTGCCTTAAGTGCAGCAGTAGGTGCTACGGGTCCGATTACGACATCGTACTTTTCGAAAGCTTCGTCGAAAGCCTTCTTGATGAGAGCCTTCGCCTGCAAAGCCTTGTTGTAGTAAGCATCGTAGTATCCCGAGGAAAGCACGAAGTTACCGAGCATGATTCTTCTCTTAACTTCCATGCCGAAGCCCTCGCTTCTGGATCTGATGTAAAGCTCCATGAGATCTTCCACGTCATCGGGAGCGTATCCGTACTTGATGCCGTCGTATCTAGAAAGGTTGGAGCAAGCCTCGGCACAGCAGATGATGTAGTAAGTAGGGATAGCGTAGTCCATGATGGGCATCGGGAATGTCTCCACCTTGGCTCCGTTGCTCTCGAAAAGCTTAACTGCTTCCATTACTGCATTTCTTACGTCCTCGTCCATGCCCTCGGCGAAGTACTGGTCGGGAAGTCCGATCGTCTTGCCGTTAAGGTCGAAGTTCTTGATCGCCTCAAGGTCGAGCTTGGGTGCATCTGCGGAAGACTGATCCTTGGGATCCTCGCCGCTAATGACGTTGAGCATGTAAGCTACGTCGAGAACGTCACGGCCCATGGGACCGATCTGGTCGAGTGATGAACCAAATGCTACGAGACCGTAACGGGATACCTTACCGTATGTAGGCTTAAGTCCTGTGATACCGCAGAAAGATGCGGGCTGTCTGATGGATCCGCCTGTGTCAGAACCTAATGAAATAGGCGCAAGACGTGCTGCCACGGAAGCAGCGGAACCGCCGGAAGATCCGCCCGGAACTCTGTTGTCGCCCCAGGGGTTTACCGTAGGACCGAAGAAGCTCGTCTCAGTGGTGGAACCCATCGCGAACTCGTCCATGTTTGTCTTGCCGAGGATAACCATACCCTCTTCCTTGATCTTTCTTACAGCAGTAGCGTCGTAAGGAGGAATGAAGTTACCGAGCATCTTGGATCCGCATGTTGTGAGGATGCCGTCGGTACACATATTGTCCTTAACTGCTACGGGAACGCCTGCGAAGCCTCCCTTAAGCTCGCCTGAAGCGATCTTCTCATCGATTGCCTCTGCATCCTTAAGTGCATCTTCCGCTCTTACCGTAATGTAAGAGTTGTACTTGCCGTCGAGACTTGCGATAGCGTCAAGGTAAGCCTTTGTGGCTTCCTTGGAAGTCGTCTTCTTCTCTTTGATCGCTTTACCGAGTTCTAATGCGGTAAGCTTTAATATCTCTTTAGAATCCATCTTATCCTCTCTTCGTTCGATCAGTCGAAAGTTCTGGGAACAAGTATCGTCTCTTCGGACTTCCTTGCGGCATTGCCGATGATCTTGTCTCTCATATCGCCGTTTGTAACTTCGTCCTCACGAACTACGTTGGTTCTTCCGAATACATGGCTCAAAGGCTCAACGCCTGTTGTATCGAGCTCATTTAATTTATCGATGTAACCCATGATGGAACCTAAGTCCTTCATGGTCTTCTGTCGGTCCTCTTCCGAGAGACGGATACGGCCGAGCTTCTGAAGGTAATCAATGAGTTCTTCAGTTATCTCCATCGTTGTCCTCCTCTTCCTTCTTGGAAGGCTTATCAGAATTGTTATTGCCTGACTTCTTTGTTAACTGCATTACGCCTACGCCTGCAAGTCCGATTACTGCAACACCGCCGACTACAGCGAGAGCGATGAGAAGTACATCGAAGCCCTTGCTTCCTGTGAGATTTCCTACGTTGGAAACGCCTGCCTCTGTAGCGGGTGTGCTGTCATCAGAGATGATCTCAGCGTTGAGAGAAGGATCCATGGGAGGAACTGTAGGTGCCGGGGCGTACTCGTCAGCACAGTAGAATTCGTACTCGTCATTCGCGATGGCTTCAGAGATGATCTCGCTCATTCTCTGAACTGCGATCTGATCCTTGGAGCTCTGATCGATCTCTGTTGTACCGATGTAAGCTACTACGAAGTAACCGAAGTTGGATGAGTAAATAAGGTCGAGGTCACCCTCCTGTCTTGACTCATCCCAAGCCCAGTCTGTAAATACCTGATCAATGCTGCCGTCGTTAGGAACAGCAATCTCACCGTAGTCTGCTGTCTCGCCGTTTGTGTAAGCAAGTGCTGCGTTAACCGTGAATGTATCTACATCTCCTGCTGCCTCATCGAAAAGCGCTGTTGCAGCTGCTTCGATCTCTGCCTGCTGCTCTTCTGTAGCGCCCTGAGGAACCTGGAAGAGTGTGTATCTGATGTTAGGAACAGTGATCTCATCCTCATCGAACTCATACTCGTCGATGAAGTGCTGTGTATAAAGATCAGCCATGTAGTAGTTAACGATTGTCTGTCTGAAGGACTCTGCTGTTGTACCGTCACCGTAGTAGATGGAAAGGTACTGGTCGAGTGAGATTCCTGCAGGATCAGCATATGTTGTCTGGAGGTTGGTCAAGATATCATCGATCTGAGCAAGTGTCTCATCAGGAAGAACAAGTCCTTCGTCAGCAGCGAGCTTATTGATGATGAGAGCGCTCTCAAGCATCTGCTCGGAATAAGCTACGAAGAAATCACCGTATGTGTTGTACTGAACCATCTCCTCGCTCATGCCTGTTGTATCGATAGGCTCTGCGAGATCGACGAAGCCCTCAGCCGTTGCAGGATAGTAGTAGCCTGCGTACTGTGTGAGCTCAGTAAATGTGTCGATGAAGTAGAAGTTAGACTCTGTAAGCGGTACAGGCTGACCTTCGAAGTAATACTGATGATAAAGGTAATTCGACAGCTGTGATCCGTATACGGAATCCAATGTCTGCTCCGCAACGGATGCAGCATAAGGATCGGATGCAGCGAGATTGGGATCTGCTGTCTCGCTCGGAGTTGTTGCAACTCCGTCATTTGCCGTACAAGCTGAAAGTAAAAGCACGCAGGATACTGCTGCCGCCATTGTTCTCAATTTAAAGTTCTTCATAATAATTACACTCCATTCAATCCGCTATTGTACCATAAAGCGGCTTTAAACTCATCTTAGGGCTATCTCGACGGTGTCCGTATCTACAGGCTCGCTGTTATGGATAACAAAGAGCTCCATACGGCCGATATCGACATTTTGTGTAACAGTCTCGCCTGTATTCGGGTCCTCATACGAGAATTCGTAGCTTCCGGGTCTTGAAGATACAAGTACCAGGTCGCCTGAAGACACCCAGTCCTCGACCGGGTCACCCGGATTCGCGATGCTCGTGTACCAGCCGGCCTCAACCGTGGGATCGTATTCGAAGAATCCCGAGAAGTCGTGATACAGGCACTGCTCGTGGTAAACGTCTATGTCATTAGTGAGGACCATGTCTCTGTTGACCTCGTAATCCGCATAAGCATCATCGATCTGAATATCGAAGTGGATTCCGTTGTAACCTTTCATGTAGACAAGGATCGCAGAATAGTCCTCAGCATAATCACTTCCGAAGAATGAATAGAACACCTGTCCCCTGTAGGACATCTGTCGTCCCGTTGTGGCATCTCTCTTCTTAAAGATGAGGTTGATGTTCATAGTAAGCTCGGCGCCCAAGAAGAACAGCAAAGCAAAAGCTACTGCAACAGGAATGTATACCGCCTTCTTAACACCCGCCAACACATTGATGAGCATCGATATAAGGCATGAGAACATCAAAGCCCAGCCAAAGTAGCACATGGATGATGTGAGGTATCCTTCCGCATGAAGGTCTCTTACCCACATCTGGTAGTTTGCCGTCATGGAATGAGGCAGGCAGAAAAGCATCGCATAGAAGAAACCTGCGAGTGCGATCATGAACAGATCAAACGTGATCTCCTTATGTGAAGCCTTGTCCTCGGAAGAGTAAGTTCTTGCTGCCATGAATGCGGAGAATACCGCCCCTGCCGCGCAGAAAGAGAATACCGGGATAAAGTACCAGGAGAAAAGTGTGAGGAAGCTTGTTCCTACGTCTACATTTTCGATGTCGTGCAGAGGGAACAATGCGAAAGTAAAGGTGTTCCATGTATTTACGAAGTCGCCGAAGTCGCCATACTCATCTACGGCAGTAACGGTTACGTCCTCAACCACGTAGAACACCTTCATGAGCTTCAGGATAACGAAGAACAAAGCTGCAGTTGCCGCATGCGGAATGAGACGCGTGATGAAGCGGATAACAGCCTTCTTCACACCCAGTTCCTTACGGGCCTTGAATACGTGTGAGAACGAGATAAGAGCATAGATCGCACAAGCCGTGATGAAGGGCTCGTAAACGGTCATGGACTCATAGTAGAAGAATGCGCTTAAGATGATTCTTACGATATTGCCGCGCTTGCCCATATGGCAAAGCCAGCTGTCGTAGAAGTAAAGTCCCAATACCATAAGACTCATGCCGTACATGAAGTCGAACGGATAGCAGTCCATGAGGTTATGGTTTGTATCGATCTGTATGAATGCTGCGAAGAATGCTACGAACAGGAAGCCGTAAACGGGACGTGTCTTCTTGCCGACAGTAAAGCCTATAAGCCCTACCGTAATCCAGATCGGAACCTGCTGCAAAAGCCAGACGGCAAGATAGTTGCCGGTGCTTAATACATAGAACCTGAACGTAAATACAAACGATGTGATGAAGCCGACGCGGCCTCGTGCAAGGTTAAAGTCGAGGTTATGCTTGAACCAGTCGGAGAAGCCGTGCATTCTCGCGAATATGAACTCTTCAAAAGAGTCATGACAGCCGAGGACTTCGTCCTTAAGAAAGTAGCAGACAATGGCCGCCAGTGCTGCGGCAAAAAGACCCGTTAATGCGGTCCAGAAAACTCTACTGTTAAGCTTTGTCTTGAGACTCATCGAAGTTGATTCTCTCCTCCTCTATTACAAGAGGTCGGTTCATGATTCTCTCGTTAATGTTAAGGATGTACTCCCCCAGGAATCCGATGAAGAAGATCTGGATAGAACCCAGGATAAACATACCGATGGTTACAGGTGCCATACCTGCCGGGAAATCGTCCCAGTTGCAAAGCTTAAGAATGAGATAAACGATCGCAACCAAGATGCTTAATGCTGCTACGATACCGCCTCCGATGGTCGCGATTCTAAGTCCGACCTTCGTGTAGGAAGTTATCGAGAGCATAGCAGTATCGTAAAGCGTATAGAAGTTGTTGTGTGTCTTGCCGGCTCTTCTTTGGGGCTGCTCGAAGGGGATCGTCTTGATCTTGAACCCGAGTTCGCCGACGATGCCTCTTAAAAACGGCTTAGGGTCCTTAAGGTCTCTCATAACATCAACGAAGCTTCTGTCGTAAAGTCCCGCACCCGTGAAGTGCTCGATCTGCTCTACGTCGGAGAACTTCTTGATGATCTTGTAGTAGATGCTTCTTAAGAAATAAACGAAGCCGTTCTCCTTGGAAGAAGTCTTAACACCAACGACGATCTTGTTGCCCTGCTCCCACTCGTGAACGTACTTCGGGATCATCTCAACCGGGTCCTGGAAGTCACATGCCATGGAGATCGTGCAGTCACCTGTCGTCTGCAAAATGCCGTAGTAAGGAGAGTTGTTCTGGCCGAAGTTTCTCGCGTTGAAGATCGCCTTGATCTTGCTGTTCTCCGCACAGATCTGGCGAAGCTTTGGACGTGTGAGATCCTTCGAATCGTTATCGATGAACACGATCTCGTAGTCGTAGTTCGGAAGATCCTCCGCGAACATCTTCACGAGAGCCTCCGACATCGGTCCGACATTTTCCTCCTCGTTATAACAAGGGATAAGCACGCTTATCTTCTTCATAACGAAAACTCCTCTCTATACCATTCAACTGTCTCTTCTATACCCTGCTCGAAAGTGTAGTCAGGGGCAAATCCCGTGTCTTCTTCAAGTGCAGTTGTGTCTGCACAAAGATACATTACCTGACCGGGATAATAATCTACTTCGCCGAAGCCTATGGGAAGCTTCGGATCGATCGCATTGCGGATCGCTTCAATGTATTCCTTCAAAGGTCTTACCTTACCGGAACCTATGGGATAGACTGCGCCGTCCTTACCCTTTGTTGCCGCGAGGAAGAAAGCCTTTGCAGCATCCTTGCAGTAGAGGTAATCCCACATCTGCTCGCCCTTGGTGTAAGAAGCCTTCTTACCTTCGAGCATGAGTCCGATGCCGCTCATTACCATTGTGTGTGCGCCGTCGTAAGGACCGTATACGCTTAAGATCCTGCACCATACATGCCTGATGCCGAGCTTCTTCGCTTCAAGTCTTGTCATCTGACATGCACAAAGCTTGCCGATGCCGTAGCCCGTAACAGGGAAGCAAGCAGTATCAGGAGCGACCTTCACGCCGTCATTAAGCTGACCGCATTCAGCCTGTGAACCTGCACCTAAGAAAGCCTCGCACTTTAATGCTGCGGCAACTCTTACTGCATCCAGTGCGGAATTAATATTCTGAAGCTGAAGATCGCAATCGTCTCTTGATGAACCGTGTGTTCCGTCCCATGAGAAGTGGAAGAAAAGGTCGGCAGAATCAACGCCCGATGTCTCGAGAACCTGGGGAAGTTCGCTTATCTCCTTAAGATCAAGCTCTACGATGGAGACTCTGTCATCCTCAGGAATGTTCATGAGTCTTGCAGAACCCGGACGGGCAACTGCGATGACCTCGTAATCCTGCTTAAGAAGGTACTCGATCGTTGCTACTGCGAGCATTCCTGTTGAACCTGTTACAATGGCACGTTTCATCTTACTGCTCCCTCTTTCCCGGCATGGAAGCTTTAAGAGCATCGAACTCTTCTCTGTCCAGGAACGGGAACATATCGTCGATCGGCGGAGATACCATGCTTCCGTCGGGAAGCGCCTTACTTGAAAGCTTCGGTTCGAAGTTCTGTGTATGGTCGACGATAACCTCGCACAATACGGGATCGTTGCCCGCAAGGACCTCCTTTACCTTGCTCTCAATCTCATCTTTGTTCTCGATCTTTACATATCTCATGCCGTAAGCGGGCGCGAGCTTGGAAAGATCCGGGAATGACAGACCGTTGCCGTCACATACGCCTACGAGCGGCGGATTGAATCTCGCAGTCTGGGACTGTCTTATGGAGTGATATCCGTTGTTGTTGATGATGAATGTCTTGAGGTTAAGCTTGTTGTAGATAACGGTCTGCATCTCCTGAATGTTCATCTGGAATGAACCGTCGCCGTCAACGCAGATCGTGCGCTTATCGCCTCTTGCAACTGCGCATCCTAATGCTGCCGGGAAACCGTAACCCATCGCTGCACATCCGGAGTTCGTAAACAGTCTCGTCTCACTCTTAACGTGCATGCCCTGGAATGTGATTACACAGGCGGAACCGTTGCCGCAGATAACTGCATCGTCCTCATCGAGAACCTTTGAGAAACGGTCGATGAATACGTACGGATTAATGGGATTATTCTTCTCTTCGTAGGAAGGCAGACATGCAGGATACTTCTCGTTAACGTTCCTGCTCCAGTCGAGCCACTCCTTATGTGTGTCGCCTCCGTCAAAGCCTGATGCGATGATGGAATCAAGTACATCGGTAACGTCAGCATGAATCTTCATGTCGATGTCGATCGTGGGCTTGTTAAGTTCTGCCTGGTCGATGTCGACCATGATCTTATATGCTTCGGGAGACCACTCCTTGTAGTTATAGCTTATCTGTCTGATGTTAAGTCTGCAGCCTAATGAGATAACGAGGTCACTTCCCTGCAGAACGAAGTTGCCTCCTCTTGTGCCGACAGAACCCGGACGTCCTGCGTAATAAGGGTTGTCGTCAGCGATGAGATCGTGTGCATTCCATGCTGTAACCACAGGAATCTTGAGCATATCCAATACCTTAAGGAGCTTGTCCTTAACTCCTGCGAATCTGATGCCTTCACCGACGATTACTGCAGGGCGCTTTGCCTCGCTTATCTTAGTGAGGATCTGCTCTGTCAAAGACTCGTCGTAAACGGGCTTCTCCTGTACTTCAAGAGCTACGAGCTCCTGGCTTCCCTCGAAGTGACGAAGATTCTCTTCGTCTACGGGTGCAGCCTGAACGTCGATCGGAATGTCGAGCCATACAGGTCCCTTACGTCCGTTGTTAGCGAGGAACCAAGCCTTTTCGAGGTGATACATGATGTCATTAGGCTCCGTTACCATTACGGCATACTTCGTCATGCAGGAAACGGATTCAACTATCGGGAACTCCTGGTCACCGAGCTGTCTTAGCTTAAGCTCGGGCACGGACCATACTGTGGTAGCGCGCTTAACCTGACCTGAGACGACGAACATGGGAACGGAATCGAGGTAGCCTCCCATGACACCCGTAATGGCATTGGTGCCGCCGGGGCCGGAAGTAACGCATACTGCTGCGATCTTACCCGTAAGTCTCGCGTAACCTTCTGCAGCTATGGAGCATCCCTGCTCGTGGTGATTGTATGTGCTTCTAAGCTTGGGGTGGTGACCCAAGGCATCGTTAAGGAACATCGCGCCTCCGCCCGTTACGGTAAAGACGTCGGTTACACCCTTGTCTGCAAGAAAGTCGGCTATTATATGCGCTACCGTCTTCATCTTATTCCTCCTCGAAAAGCGCCGTCATCTCCATCGGCTTATCCGCATAGAAAACGTGCTCGAATTCATTAATGTCTTCGCCTCCGAACTTACCGAAGCCGAAGCCGAAAGAAACACCTGCAAAAGGTGCTCCCGCAAGCTTTGCTCCGTTAGCATCGTGGTTGGAATCGCCTACCATGAGGACCTTGGAAGCATCCTCCACGCCGAGCGAATCAATGCACAGCTTGATGATGTCCTTCTTAAGAAGCTTGCCCTCGTAATCGGAGCCGAAGATGTGGTCCGTGTATTCTCCGAAGCCCTTCGCAAGAAGAAGCTTTTCGGCATAGTCCTGCTTCTTATAAGTGGCGATGCCGATCGGTATGTTTCTGTCCTTAAGGTAACCCAGTAAATCGTAGATACCGTCGTAAGCTTTTGCCATAAGCAGGTTGTGATTGCTGTATCTGTCTCTGAAGTAGCTGCAGACTTCCTTGAGCTTATCGCCGTGAACGTCGCATCTGCCCTCGAACGACCACTCGATCGGCGGTCCTATGAACCTCAGAAGATCCTCTTCCGCGGGGCGTTTCAGATCAAAATGTTCTATTGTCTCTTTAACGGATTTAACGATACCTTCAGATGTATCGAGCAATGTTCCGTCAACGTCAAACAATACTGCTTTATACTTCATTCTTTCTCCCGTCATGTCACGTCGTATCTTGTCGAGGTCAGGAAGTTGACCTTGATATCGTCCTTGTGGGAACGAATGAAACCTGACATGTAGTTATTAAGGTAATCCGCTTTTTGCTTCGCGAATTCATATTCTTTACCGACATCAAGGTAGTTGTCATCCGTACCGGAATAACCGTCGAATCCTGCGAGGTTAACTTCCTTCACGCCGCATCTCATGAGGACCTTAAGGAGCATCATGAGTGAGTTATCCGCATACTCGGAATCCCTGTCGAGAAGCTCGCTTATGTTGACCACATGCTCGAAAGGCTTATCGGTAGGCGTGAGGTTTGACGTCGCGATGATCGGGATCTTCTCATTGGAAAGAATCGTCGCTACCTGAATGTATCTTTTGCTGTTAGTAAGGAAGATGTAGTTCGGCATGAACACTCTCGATGCGTAGTTGATCGAGATGATGACGGGATTTCTGCTCATTACAAAATCACCGACCTTGCCGCCTTCCGTCTCCATTGTCTTGCCGGGGCCTGTTACGAGGATCGTCTTGCCCTGAAGCTCGTTCGCGAGTGCCTCGACAGACTGCTCGTCGTTGATCTCCATATCCTGGAATTCAAGGTAGAGCTTCTCCATATAATTCTTGTCGTAAAGGAGCTTCTTCTCACCCTCGAGTCTTCCGAGAAGTTCGTTCATCTGCTTTATCGACAGTGTGTGCTTGTTTGTAAGCTGCTTAACGTAGTCGGGATGACAGTCGTTGCTTGCAGCGATGAAGAAGAACATGCTGTAGCCCCATGTCGCGGGCTGATAGAACTGCATGATGTTGGCATCGATTGCTTCGAGATACTGGCTTAAGTGATACTCCTTGCCGTACTCGTTATTCATGTGCATTGCGACGAGCTCGATGGGTGCATTGCCTGCGCTCTTGCCCATGCCGTAGAGCGTGCCGTCTACGAGAAGGTCTCTGTCGGTCTCCTTCGAGTAAGCAAGGATCATCTGGCAGTTCGCGTAACCCATCTGGAAGTTGTTGTGTCCGTGGTAGCCGATAGCGATGTCCTTCGCGAGGTTATTGTCCAAAATCTCGAGGATGTGCCTTAAGTCCTTCTGATGTGTAAGGCCGTATGTGTCTACCATGGAAACCGCATCGGGTCTTTTCGCGTTAGCTAAGTTGCAAAGGTCAACGAGCTCTTCGTCAGAGTAAGCAGTAACGCTTACAAGCTGCGCGAAAACGATGTAACCGAGCTTCTTAAGTTCGGCGCAGAACTCGAGTGCTTCCTGTCTCAAGTGCTTCTTGA
>CAMJGB010000031.1 GCA_946405115.1 uncultured Clostridia bacterium
CTCGATGTCTTCCTCGAAGGCGAACACAACATGCTTAAGCTTCCGGATTTCTCCGAGCTTAAGAGGGCACAGAATCTGTTGGGTACGCTCTCACACGACGGCATGGTCGCAGGTTACGTAAACGAGATCGAGAAAGAGAAGACAGGCGACGACGATACCTACATGATCAGAATCGGTCAGGAGATCGCACTCGAGGGATTGGAAGACTGCTCATTCATCACAACGACTTACAAGGTCGGTGATACGATCTCCGGCAATATCGGAGTCATCGGTCCTAAGAGAATGGACTACAGCAAAGTAATCTCACAGATTGATTTTGTAAGATACAAGATCAACGAGAAGATAAAGAAAATAAACGGATAAGGGAGGCAGATATCTTGAAGAAAGATAAAGACAATCTCGAGGATCTCGAGAACGAAGAAGAGACATCAGCTGAGACAACAGACGCAGAAGAGATCGTGTTTGATGTTGAGGACGATGCAGCAGAAGCAGACGACGATGAGTCTGATGTTGATGCAGAGGATGACGCGGCAGCGGAGATCAAGAAGTTGGAGGATCGCTACGTAAGGCTTTTCGCTGAGTACGATAACTTCAGAAAGAGAACCGCGAAGGAGAAGGAAGATCTCTACGCAAGTGCCGTAGTCGAAGTTACAAAGCAGTGGCTCGCAGTACTCGATAACATTGACCGTGCTCTCGATGCAGCGAAGGCAGCTGTTGCAGATGAGGCAGAGGAGACTGAGAAGGAAGACAAGATGCTTCAGGGTCTCGAGCTCATCAAGAAACAGGCGCAGGACGTGCTTAAAAAGATCAACGTAACGGAGATCGAGTGCGAGAGAGGAACAACATTTGATCCTAACTTGCATGAAGCCGTAATGCATACAGAGGATGACAGCTTGGGAGAGAACCAGGTAGCACAGGTTTTCCAGAAGGGATACATCCTCAAGGACCGTGTAGTAAGACACGCGGTAGTTCAGGTAGCTAACTGATCAAACAATATATAAGGAGACACAAATGGATATGTACGACATCAGATCATCATTGGTACCTACAGTCATCGAGTCCTCTTCAAGAGGCGAGAGAGCTTACGATATCTATTCCAGACTTTTGAAGGAGAGAATCGTTATTCTTTCCGAGGAAGTTAACCACGTAACAGCAAGCCTTATTACGGCACAGCTTTTGTTCCTCGAGGCAGAGGATCCCGATAAGGACATCCAGTTCTACATCAACAGCCCCGGAGGATCCGTAACAGACGGTCTCATGATCTACGACACAATGAAGCTCATTAAGCCTGACGTACAGACAATCTGCATGGGTATGGCAGCTTCTATGGGATCCGTTCTTCTCGCAGCAGGAACTAAGGGTAAGAGATGTATCCTTCCTAACGCAGAAGTAATGATCCACCAGCCTTTGGGCGGCGCTCAGGGCCAGGCTACAGAGATCTTGATCGCAGCTGAGCACATTAAGGATACAAGAACAAGACTCAACCAGATCCTTGCTGATGCTTGTAACAGACCTTTGGAGGATCTCATGAGAGATACAGACAGAGATCACTGGATGACAGCACAGGAAGCACTTGAATACGGAATCGTAGATAAGATTCTTGAGAGTAAGAAATAAGAAATTGGAGGAATATAAAAATGGCAAAGGTAATCGGTATTGATCTCGGTACAACAAACTCTTGTGTCGCAGTTATGGAAGGTTCGGAGACAGTAGTAATCCCTAATCCCGAAGGTAACAGAACTACACCTTCAGTTGTAGCTTTTACTAAGGACGGCGAGAGACTCATCGGTCAGGTAGCCAAGAGACAGGCAGTTACAAACCCTGACGGAACAGTACAGTCCATCAAGAGAGAGATGGGTTCTAGCTACAAGGTAAACATTCAGGACAAGTCATACACACCTGAGCAGATCTCCGCAATGATCCTCACAAAGCTTAAGAACGATGCTGAGGCTTATCTCGGACAGGAAGTAACACAGGCAGTTATCACAGTTCCTGCTTACTTCACAGACTCACAGCGTCAGGCTACAAAGAACGCAGGTAAGATCGCAGGACTCGAAGTTCTCCGTATCGTAAACGAGCCTACAGCAGCATCCCTTGCTTACGGTCTCGATAAGGAGCAGGACCAGAAGATCCTCGTATTCGACTTGGGCGGCGGTACATTCGACGTTTCCATCCTCGACATCTCCGACGGTGTATTCGAGGTTCTTGCTACAGCAGGTAACAACAGACTTGGCGGTGACGACTTCGATAACAAGATCGTTGACTACCTCGTAGAGTCTTTCAAGACATCTGACGGCATTGATCTGCGCGGAGACAGAATGGCTATGCAGAGACTTCGTGAGGCTGCTGAGAAGGCTAAGATCGAGCTTTCCGGTGTTGCTTCTTCCAACATCAACCTCGCTTACATCACAGCTGATGCTACAGGTCCTAAGCACATGGACATCACACTTACAAAGGCTAAGTTCGATGAGCTCACAGCTGATCTCGTAGCTAAGACAATGGAGCCTGTTAAGAGAGCTTTGTCTGACGCTAAGATGTCTACAAACGATATCGACAAGATCCTCCTCGTAGGTGGTTCCACAAGAATCCCTGCAGTTCAGGAAGCTGTTAAGAACTACTTCGGCAAGGAACCTTTCAAGGGCATCAACCCTGACGAGTGTGTAGCTATCGGTGCTGCTATCCAGGCTGCTGTATTGACAGGTGATGTTAAGGGCTTGGTACTCCTCGATGTAACACCTCTTTCACTCGGTATCGAGACAGAGGGCGGCATCTTCACAAAGATGATCGAGAGAAACACAACAATTCCTGCAAAGAAGTCAATGGTATTCTCTACAGCTGCTAACAATCAGACACAGGTTGACGTACACGTACTCCAGGGTGAGCGTGAGATCGCAGCTTACAACAAGTCACTCGGTAACTTCATTCTCGACGGTATCGCACCCGCACCCCGCGGTGTTCCGCAGATCGAGGTTACATTCGACATCGATGCTAACGGTATCGTAAACGTATCCGCTAAGGATAAGGGCACAGGCCGTGAGCAGCACATCACGATCACAGCTTCTTCCAACATGAGCGAGGAAGACATCGAGAAGGCTATCAAGGAGGCTGAGCTCCACGCTGCTGAGGATAAGGAGCGTAAGGAGAAGGTCGACACAAAGAATAAGGCTGAGTCCACTGTATACCAGACAGAGAAGGCTCTCACAGACTTCGGCGACAAGGTATCCGAGGAAGACAAGGCTCCTATCAACGATGCTCTCACAAAGCTTAAGGATGCCATCGCAAAGGATGACACAGAAGCTATGAAGACAGAGACAGAGAACGTATCTAACGCTCTCATGAAGCTCGGTGAGAAGTTCTATGCAGCATCCGGTGCAGCAGGTGCACAGGGCGCTCCTAATCCTGAGGACTTCGCAGGATACGGTGACGCAGGTGCAGCAGGCGATGCAGGTGCAGGCGCAGACGGATTTAAGAGTGCTGGCGGAGACTTCTAATAATGGCTGACTCTCGCGATTATTATGAGATATTAGGCGTTCAGAAGGGCTGTTCTGACGACGAGCTCAAGAAGGCCTATCGTAAATTGGCAAAGCAGTATCACCCGGATCTTAATCCGGGCGATAAGACAGCCGAGCAGAAGTTCAAGGATGTAAACGAGGCTTACTCCGTTCTGTCCGATGCCGATAAGAGACGTAAGTACGACCAGTTCGGTAAGAGCGCGGTCGACGGCTCCGGCGGATTTGGCGGAGGCGGATACGGCGGCTTCGGTGCAGACTTCGATCCTATGGACATCTTTAACTCCTTCTTCGGAGGCGGGTTCGGAGGATTCGGTGGCGGATCTTCACGTCGTCGTAACGGTCCTCAGAAGGGTGCCGATCTTAAGTACGGCATGACACTTGAGTTCATGGAAGCAGCATTCGGTTGCGAGAAGGACATCACATTCTCACGCGAAGATAACTGTCCTTCCTGTAAGGGCTCCGGTGCTCAGGCTGGAACCGCACCTGAGACATGTCCTACCTGCCGCGGTGCAGGCCGTGTCCAGACACAGACACAGACGCTTTTCGGCATGACCATGGTAACCAAGGCTTGTCCTGCTTGCGGAGGACGCGGAACTGTCATCAGAACTCCGTGCCCCGACTGTTCAGGTAAGGGCAGAAAGCTTACTAAGAAGCAGCTTCACGTTAAGATTCCCGCAGGTGTTGATACAGGTGATCTTCTCCCAATCTACGGCGAGGGTGAGCCCGGACGTAACGGCGGAAACAGCGGCAACCTTTACATCGAGTTCAAGGTCAAGAAGCATGACGTCTTCACAAGACAGGGACGCAACACTTACTGTGAAGTTCCGATCACTCTTGCACAGGCTGCATTGGGTTCCGAGATCGATGTTCCTACTATCGACGGACCTATGAAGTATCAGGTCAAGGAAGGCACACAGCCGGGCGATCAGGTAAGCTTTAAGAACAAGGGTATCACCGATAAGAACTCACCTTCTTACAGAGGCGATCATACGATCAAGTTCATAGTCGAGATACCGACCAAGCTGTCAGAGGATCAGAAGAAACTGCTTAAAGCATTCGACGCATCTTTGACAGATAAGAACTATATGAAGAAGAATTCATTCTTCGAGAAGGTTAAGAAGATATTCAGATAAGTTATTGACTTATAATATCAACTGCCCCGGCCAAACACCGGGGCGTTTTACGAGGTAGATAAATATGAAATGGGCTGAGTTTACGATAATCACTACAGAAGAAGCATCCGAAGCAATTGCAGAGATGCTCGCGCAGATCGGTGCTGACGGCATCGCCGTTACAGACCCCTGGGAGATCAAGAGAATCATCGACGATCCCAACTCTTTGTCATATGCAGATAACGGGTTCGTAAATTCTCTGGGTGAAGACGTAACAGTCCGTGCATACTTTGCTGAGTTGGACGGCCTTATCCGCTTGGGACCCAAGGCTGAGGAGTATGTGGACGAGTTTGATACAACGTCCATTTATGGAAACATCACAGGTTCACGCGTTTCCGTTGATGAGGCGCTTACAATCCTCAAGGATCAGCTTGCTAAGATCTCCGAGTTCCTCGATATCGGACGCGGATTTGACTCCTGGAAGTATGTTGAGGATCAGGACTGGGAGAATGAGTGGAAGAAGGATTACAAGGCATTCAAGATCTCAGACCGCGTAGTTATCTGCCCTTCATGGGAGAGCTATGAGGTTAAAGATCCTTCTGAAGTAGTTGTATCTTTGGATCCAGGATCGGCATTCGGTACGGGTACACATGAGACGACATCAACATGCGCATCGATTCTTGATACAGCGATTAAGGGCGGAGAAAAGGTATTGGATCTCGGAACAGGTTCCGGCATTCTTGCCATCATCTGTAAGAAGTTAGGTGCCGGTGATATCGATGCTGTAGACATCGATAAGCTCGCAGTTGATGTTGCAGTTGATAACTGTGAGATTAACGGCTGTTCAGACATAGACTGTTACGTCGGTGAGTTGAAGGACGTAAAGTCATCTGATTACGACATCATCGTTGCAAATATCATCGCAGATGTAATCGCTGCAATCTGTGGAGATGTACCGTCCAGACTTGCTCCCGGCGGTAAGTTTATCTGCTCCGGAATCATCAATACAAAGAAAGAAAAGGTAGAGAAAGCATTGGCCGAAGCAGGTTTCAAGATCCTCCGAGTTGAGGAGAAGAATGACTGGATGGCATACGAAGCAGTAATAGTACCGTGACTTGCTCGGGTCCTCGCCGCTTCGCGACTGCGGAGGTCGCTTCGCACGGGTGCTATTCCTGGAACAGAATAAGGATTAGATTACTATGAAAAGAAAAATCAAATTAGTATCAACAGTATTAGCATTAACTCTTCTTACTTCCTGCACGGCAGGGGTGGCTGAAGAGACTTCAGAAACATCAGTTGAAGAGACAACTGTAGATATAACTGACAGTCAGATCACATACAGATTTGCTGACCGTGAAGAGGGCGTGGAATTGCTTCTCGCGAATGAAGAATACTACGCAGGATTCAGTCAGAATGATCTTGATTTTAAGATGCAGGAGACAGGCGCTACTATGGAAGAGTATCAGGAGTTTGCAAGTGAGCAGGTTCTTGATTTTACCGAAGAGCAGATGGATAAGATCGATGCCAGTATTGCAAGGATCGAGCAGATAATCGATGAGAACGGTTATGAGCTTCCTCCTATTGATGAGATCGTATTTATAGTTACTACAATGGCAGAGGAACCCGGAGCCGGCGGATATACACACGGTACAGAGATCTATCTCGGCGATTACGTTATCGACAACTGTGACGAAGAGACTTTGGACTATGTCATCTGTCACGAGTTGTTCCACTGCCTTACAAGATGCAATCCCGACTTCAGGGCAGAGGCTTATGAGCTTATTAACTTTACAGTGGCTGATAAGGATTTTGATATTCCTGAAGGCGTGTTCGAGTACCATATCTCCAATCCTGATGTAGAGCATCACGATGCATATGCTACGTTTATCATTAACGGCGAAGAGATTGACTGCTTCACGGATTTTGTGACAACGGCGCATTACGATCAGGCTCAGACTGATTTCTTCTCCGTAGGAACAACAGCACTTATCCCTATCGACGGAACAGATATTTACTACACTCCCGAAGATGCAGATAACTTCTATGAAGTATTCGGTGAGAATACAGGTTACGTCATTGATCCTGAGGAGTGCATGGCAGACAACTTCGCATTCGCTATTGTCTACGGAATGGACTGCCCCGGCGACGAAGAATATCCCAATCCTGAGATCATCGAAGGCATTTTGAATATTCTCGGAGCCAGGTTCGTAGGTTAAAATATTAGCTGATAAAAACTTCGGAGGTTCAATATGACATTCAACGAAATCCTCACAAAAGTAAGAAACATCGCATCCGGCGTTGATGCAACAGGTTTGGGCTTTCTCGCTGTACAGGTTAACCTTACAGGTGCTGAAGGCGGCGTGTTCTATGTAGAGGTCAAGGACGGCAAGATCAATGTTGAGCCATACGAGTACACTGACAGGCACTGCGCCGTCACAATGAACATCGACGACTTTAACAAGCTTATCGATGGTAAGCTTGATCCTATCTTTGCTTTTACTACAGGTAAGCTTAAGGTAGACGGCGATGTAGGAAAGGCACTCGAGTTCTCCAAGATCGTAAAGAAGTAATGCCCGAATCCCAAGTAACCAAAACAGTCAAAGTTGTCGCCGCGATAATAAAACGCGGCGATATGATTTATGCGACCCAAAGAGGGTACGGTGACTATAAGGACGGATGGGAATTCCCGGGCGGCAAGGTAGAGCCTCACGAGACACCGGAGCAGGCTATTATAAGAGAGATTAGGGAAGAGCTTCTTACTGACATTAAAGTAGGGGAGAAGCTCATTACCGTAGAGCACGATTACCCTGGTTTCCACTTGTCCATGGATTGCTTCTGGGCAGAGCTCGTTGACGGCGAAGACCCGACTTTAACCGAGCACGAAGCTGCAAGGTGGCTTTCGAAGGACGAGCTTAATGAAGTCAATTGGCTTCCCGCAGACATCAAGGTCGTCGAGGCAATCCTTAGGAGTTACACAACCTTTACACAATAATCACGCTCCGTCCTTAGAATGATTCTATAATAGAAGAATGAGTGCGAGAAAAAAACTTAAAGAAGCCGAGAGACTGATAGCATACCGCGATGTATTCCATTACGGAAAGGACATCGTGGAGACGGATATTTTTAAAGAAGCTATGGCGCAGACACATCACAGGAAGACAACGGTGGGAGACCACTCCGCCTCTGTTGCCGTGATCGCATTAAGGATGTGCAGAAAACTTAACCGCAGGGTATGTCATCTTGATGAGAGAAGAGTTGTGCTCGCAGCACTTACGCACGACTTGGGCATAGTCGGAAGGCACGAGAAGTACTCCACCAACATCGAGACTTACCTTCGCCATCCGTCAGACTCGGCCAAGATCGCCATGGACCTTCTTCCTGACATGAACAAGAAATTCTACAGAAGCATCTCGCGCCACATGTTCCCGCTCACGATACTTCCTCCCACATCCATGGAAGGACTCATCATCTCCGTTGCAGACAAGATGGCTTCCTTCAAGGATATCTCACCTCGAAAAGCTTATTCCTCCACCTTAAACCAATGAGCAATGTATCTTCCGGATGCTGCTTAAGACATGGACATACTGGCATTTCATAACCAAATAAGCGAGAATAGAAGGCAGGAGAAATAAGATGTCTAATGTAAACGATCTGATCCTCGTGGATCTTAATGATAATGAGATTGGTATAGGTTCTAAGCTGCCCGTTCATGAGAAAGGTCAGCTGCACCGCGCGTTCTCGTTATTCCTTTTTGACGGCAATCGCGTTCTTATACAGAAGCGCGCTTCAGGCAAGTATCACTGCGCAGGCTTGTGGGCTAATACATGCTGTTCACATCCTGGAGCAGGACAGAGCCTTGAACAGGCAGTGATCGAGAGACTCGGAGAAGAGTGCGGTATAACCGGTGTTGCCGTTCATGAGGCAGGAAGCTTCGTCTACCGTGCCGTGTTTGATAACGGCCTTACTGAATATGAATACGACCATGTGTTTGTAGGCGAGTATAACGGTGAGGTTAATCCCAATCCCGAAGAGATAGAAGAACTTAAGTATGTTGATATGGAAGAACTCAAGAAGGATATGCTTGAGTGCCCAGGTAAGTACGCTCCGTGGTTCATCACAGCACTTGGAATAGCGGAGAAGGATTATGCCACTTAAGATCATTCGTAACGACATAACGAAAGTTAAGGCAGATGCGATCGTTCATAGTGCTATAATTCATTCTGTGATTCACATGATGTGAATAAATCGGGGATAAGGGAGAAATGAAAGATGGAAAATAACGTACAGCCTATCATACCTCCGGAGCCTATGTATAATGCTCCTCAGGAGAACAAAAATCTCGGTACGATACTTTGTATTATCTCAATCGCTGTTAAGTGTGTATTGCCGTTTATCGCATCAGTTATCGTAAGTGCAACTGCTTCAGGTGACATAGGCGGAATCAGCGAAGCTATAGCGGGGTTCTTTTATCTTCTAAGCGGTGCCGGATACATCGCAGGATGGGTTCTCGTAATCGTTGCAAGAGTTAAGTGCAAGGATACATTCAGTAAGGTTCTTCTTATCATCTACCTTGTATTGCTCGGCCTTGAGATACTTGCGACCATATTTGTCATTGTCGCTTGCGTATCCTGCATTAGCGGCTGCCAGATCGACTAAGTGTATATCAGTGTATTAAACTTCAACTTCTATGCGCCGATAGTGATCCTCTCGATCATTATCGGCCTTATTGTTGCAAGCCTTCTTTGCCGTCGTGCAGGGGCTTCCAAGCAGACCGTGATCTACACCGCTATCCTAACTTTTGTGATGATACTCGTTGTGTCTGCAATGATGTCATTCGTACTCTCTGGATCCATTCGTAAGATAGGATTCGTGGGTGCCGGCGGAGCCCTGGGGCTTATCTTGGGCGTCGTCATCTCCGGCTTTATCCATAACGATCACGTGAAGGAATCCATTGCGGCGTGGGTCGTCACTGCACCTCTCATGTACGGCCTCTCGAAAATCGCATGTCACATCACAGGCTGCTGCAACGGCATCCCTTATCACGGCGCACTATGCGTAACGTATGAAGTTCACGACGGAGCCTCCTACTTTCCGGTACAGCTTCTGGAGACTGTTGTGTTCCTGCTGATCTTCGCTGTAGGGCTCGTGTTGTTTCTTAAGGCACGTAACATCTCGCTTTATAACGTAGCTTCAACAGTGCTGGTTTTGTCCTGCATCGCGAAAGTCTCCATCGAGTTTCTTCGTGAGTCCCACATTGGGAAGATCATATCAGGCTATCAGGTGATAGTTATCTCGATTACGGTTGTATTCCTGGTTGTATTTCAGATCATGAGGAGAAGGGAGAGAATCTGATATAATCAATTAGGAATTAAGGGAGGGTATAACTATGGCAAGAGGCGGCGGAAGCAAGTCACATCACAGTTCACACAGCTCGAGGAGTCACTCTCACAGTTCAAGTCACAAGTCGACTCACAGATCGAGCAGCAGCTACAAGAGCACACCGAGATCATCGTATTCCAGACATTCAGGATCCAAGAGTTCTTGGGGCGGCAGCAATTACGGTAATGATTACCGCAACACTTACGGTCGTACCGGTTCGCGTCAGCCATCAGGATGCCTGAGCGGCTGCATAACCACGTTCGCTCCGGTATTGATGATCTTCGCATTTGCATTTGGTTTTGCGTTTTATCGCATGGGCGATTCAGTATTGCCTGCAGCATTAACGATCGAGCGTTCTACCATCGCTCGTGATGCTTTGCCGGAGGATAGATGCACACCCATTGATGAGTGGTATCAGGACGACTGGGGCGATTGGATCACTGAGGATACCGAAGATGAATTGATCGACGGCCTTGAGTATTTCTACGACAAGACAGGAGTTCAGCCTTACCTTTGGATCACAGGTGAAGAGGGTGAGAACTACAGATCAGAGGGCAGTATAGAGGAGCTCGGTGAGACCCGTTATGAGGAGCTTTTCGGTGAGGATGAAGGTCACATGCTCGTGATCTTCCGTGAGTACCCGAACGGGTCCGGAAACTACATCGAGACGGTAATTCCGGGCTACGATGCAGAGGCAGTTGTAATGGACGAGCAGGCGGAGGAGATCTTGCTTGATTATCTCGATTACTACTATTCTGATGATTCGCTTAATGAGGCTGAGTTCTTCTCGATGGCTTTCCAGAAGTCTGCTGACAGAATCATGACGAAGCAGATGAGCAAGATTACCATTATCACTCTGATTACCGTAGCACTCATCATTGTATTAGGTCTTGTCATCGTTGCCAGGATCAGAAAGAACCGTAAGATTGCCGTTGCGGCACAGAAGGCAAAGGAGGCACAGGCTCAGGCCGATGAGGCTGCAGCACAGGCTAACCGCGCACAGGTTGACTTCAACAGGCAGGTTTATGAGGACGAGCTCGAAAAGCAGAACGTCGCTGTTATCTGTCCTAACTGCGGCTCCAGCGGAAACAAGATCCGCAGGGGCACGGTAGGTCACTGCGAGTACTGCGGTTCAGCTATCAAAGTGGGCGAGAACGGCCTTGTTGAGATCGAAGGCGCACGTGATGACAGCGCTTCCGACAGCGGCCCGATTGATACCGGTATCAGCGATTACGGAGAGTGATTTTTTGTAACAATGTTAATAAAATTCGTTCCTGACTGCGTAATATTCGACCTTGAGACGACAGGTCTCAGTCCCGAAAAAGAATCAATAATCGAGATCTCCGCCCTTAGGATTAAGGGCGGGGAGATCGTTGATGAATTCTCGACTCTGGTTAATCCCGGAGTGCACATACCGTATGAGTCGAGTGCTATTACCGGAATTACCGATGACATGGTCGCAGGTTCACCTGATGTGAAGGCCGCTCTTGGAATGTTCAAGTCCTTTGTCGGAAATGAAGTGCTGGTCGGACATAATATCCGTAACTTCGATCTTAAGTTCATTCAGCGCGATGCCTTGAAGTACTTTGGCTCTGAGATGACTAATGAGTATGTGGATACTTTGGTAGTTGCAAGGCGCTGCCTTCCTCAGCTTTCAAGCCGCTCGCTTGAGAGTCTGTCTTCTTATTACGGCGTGTCATACGACGGCGCTCATCGAGCTTTGGCTGACTGTCATATAACGTATGAGATATATAAGCGTCTTAAGGGTGAATTGAATAATCCGTGTGATGCGGCAAAGTCTGTTCCTGTGTGCCCTCGATGCGGAAATGTATTAACCAAACGTAACGGCAAGTTCGGCGAATTCTGGGGGTGCAAGAGTTACCCGGAGTGCAGGTTTACGAAGGATTGTTGAGAGTGCTCGAGTGTTATAATTAACACATGAGGAAGAAGATTACTAAGTACATCCTTGAGCAGTATGGAGTGGAGCCCGATTTCCCGTGGGAGGGCGATGATACTTCGGCTGTTTTCCGTCATCCGACCAATCGTAAATGGTTTGCGCTGATTATGGATCTATATTATTCAACGCTGGGCCTTGAGAGTGATGATCCTGTCTCAGCAATAAACCTCAAGATAGATGATTCAATCTTGCATGAGACACTTGTAAATGAGCCTGGCATAATGCCTGCTTATCATATGAATAAAAGACACTGGGTTACAGTACTGCTTGATGGCTCTGTTCCCGAGAAGAATGTACATGAACTTATTGATATAAGCTTTAACGCGACAGCACCTAAGCGAAGGAGAAAAGTATGAATTACGGAAGAGAAATCCCTAAGCCCGGTCAGACAGTTCAGCACTTCAAGCGCGAGTTGGAGTCAGAAGGCAAAATGTATCTTTATAAGATCGTCGGCATCGCTCACCATTCTGAGACCAACGAGATGCTGATGGTATACAAAGCACTCTATGGTGAAGGCCTAATGTGTGCCCGCCCTCTTGATATGTTTATGAGTGAAGTTGATCACGAGAAGTATCCCAATATTAAGCAGAAGTATAGATTCGAGGTTGTGGATACATTGTACTATTAATGACACAACCTCAAAATTCGGAGGTGCCTTGAATGTAATTGTTATTTGAAGTTTTTCTCTACTTTTACTCTTACAAATTC
>CAMJGB010000032.1 GCA_946405115.1 uncultured Clostridia bacterium
TACAATGCAGGATGACCTTGGCACCTTTATGATGTCGAACACCTTATCGAAATATTCAGGAGCAGGCTTATTGACACCCATGTCCTCGCTTATGAAGATGTCATCTATGTACTCACCAAGGCCTGTCGAAGCAATCCTTCCCTTCGCATTAATCGTGGCGCCGTTAGACACAATATAAACACGAGCATCTTCTATCGTAGCTTTGATCTTCTTAAGAAGTTCATCCGCGCCAGGCAAGAGCACGCCGTTCTCCGACATGGTTCTAATGAACTCGTTATTTACCGTCATAGGATCAAGCCCAGATGAGTCACCCTCGCAGATTTCAAAGAGTTTAGTGAATCGAATAATAAACAGCTCGCTGCGGGTTATCGTTCCCTTCTCAAGTTCCAGCCATAGTGACTTGTTATGAGCCTTAAACGCCATGTAGACATCATCAGTATATTTAAGTCCGTTGCCCGTTATTACCTTCTCCAAAGCAATCCGCTCAGATGCATGAAAGTCGAGTAACGTCTGATCCAGATCAAACAGGAAATTACAGTTCATAAGTCACCTCATAAATCGTATACTCATAGTATATCAATCAATTTTCCGGCAAAGAAATAGTGCCGCCGAAGCGACACACAGTAATTCCAGTGTCGATTGACCTTAATATTTATTCGTAAATATGTCTTGCAACGGTCATCACATCACCTGTTGTAACGATACCGTAGATATTCTTACCGTAGGCAACAATGGGAGGAACGAAGGCAATCTCACTTATCTCATAATCTCCATAAACAAGCGGTATATCAACCCGTGTGAGGTTAGTGATGCTAATGTCTTTTACCTTCTTACCGTAGCCCAGGGCCTCGGCTACTCCGGCGGAAGCCTTGCTTGTAAAATACTCCGCACGCTCAAGATTCATAGCATCCTTCAATGTATCATCAAGAAGCCCCATAAACTGCAACACAAAATAACGGTACACATCGTTATCAAGTTTCTTCTTCATGAGGCTCTGCACTGCTCTGGCGTTCTCATCAAAGGACTTGGAAACATTGTACTTATACTCAACAGAAATACCCGTAGCCTGATTGCCCATCGAGCGGTTCTTATCAAATCTACCGTCGACTGCAAGTCCCACGTCCATCTTCCTGCCGCTGTCCTTGATCATGTCGGTAATGATGTAAGAGGTAAGCGACACGCCGGCGCTTTTCGCTGAGGCAAGTAGTGAAGCAAGCTCTTCCCTGCCGTAGCGCTTAAGCTCAACCTTCGTGCGCCTTCCTCCCCAGAACTTCGCATAAGCCTGCTCTAAGTCGCCAAAAGTAAACACACGTTTCACGCGCTCCCACTTCCTGTTAACCGACTTAGTGTACACGCGGTAAAAAAGCGGCATCTTGCTTTCTGCCGGCAGATCCTTGAGCCCGAGACTTCGAAAAGCCTGGTACTCAACATCCTCCCCGCTTAAACACTTCATGAAGGTCTCTATGAAGTACAGCAAAGACTTACCGTCACCTGCGATGTGATGCATCATGAACACGATATTCTCAGCGCACACGAAGGCACGTATGAACTCGCCCTCTTCTATCCTGAAACGCTTTCTCTCATTCTCATTAATAAGCTCGGAGAGAGTAAGCGACGTCTCGCTGATAAAGCTTCGGGGACTATCGTTATCAACGTAGTAAGCTTCACCCGAAGGCTCGATTATAATCTTAGAATTAAGAACTTCATGTGAAGCAACTGCTTTCTTAAATGCAGCCTCAAGCAAAGCCATAGGAACCTCAGCCTTAAGGCTTACTTCCATGGTTATCAATATATTCGTATCAAATAGATCTACTCTCTCTGTCTCTATCTTATATCTCATAAGTACTTCTTAATTCCTGTTATCCACTGTCTCATAACTATAGCAGTCGGAGTTAACTTTGAATAGATTCTGAAGTAATTCGCGAAGAATCCCGGAACTGACATCTCTCTTCCAGCCTTACTGTCACGAAGAGCTTTATTAACAACCTTATCAACGCTTACCATGCCGGGATAATTTATCTTCTTACCGTCCTTCTCCCTCGGTAGCATTCCTGTATCAACCCAGTAAGGGCATGAACACGTAACACTAATGCCTCTATTCTTTAATTCCATGTTGAGAGCTCTCGAGAAGTTCTTAAGATAAACCTTCGTTGCAGAATACATCGTAAGATACGGATTAGGCTGGAACGAAGATGCGGAAGCGACATTAATTATCTTTGCTCCCTCGTGCATATATGGAAGAGCAAGACTAATAAGCTTAGTTGGAGCCGTGCAGTTAACATTGCAAAAGCCTTCGATCTGATCGCACTTCATATCCTCGAACTTACCCATATATGCTACGCCTGCGTTATTAACAAGCATCTTTATGTCGGGCTTATAATTACGAATGAGATTATCGATCACATCGACGCCGTCAGTTGCAAGGTCAGCCTCAACAACGACGACCTTACTGTTAGCTGATGCGAGTGCTTCAAGCTTACCAAGATTTCTTCCTGTAGCCCAAACCTGATCGATGTCAGAGAACTTACTGATCTCCTCAACGAACTTAGCCCCTATTCCGCCTGTCGCACCTGTTACTATTGCTACTCTTGCCATATAAACCCCCGGCGTTTCATTTTTGACTGAACGAATATTCATTCATAATATACCGCGGTTGTAAATTGCTGTCAACAAATAAGTGCCGCAATTCGCGGCACTTACAACGATCAGTCTTTCTCTGAAGAGGCTTTTCCTTTGGATAGTTTGTAAAGCTCCTCGCCTGCAAGCCTCGTCTTCGCGACGATGTCCCCTTCCTTCGGGAAACAGTAGTACAGGCAGTCATTCGTACCGATCGATACGATGTCCCCTATCTCATACCAGAAGTAATCGGAGTTTACGCTGTACGAAGCTCCCGGTCCCTGCTCGTAGTGAAGCTTGCCGTCACATCCGTCGAGGATAAAACCGTTGTTGTCGTGATGAAGCTTTCCCTCGCCCACCATGTACAATGCCTTGGAATCTTTAAGTATCGCTATGTCACAGGGAACATCAAGCACATAAGTACCGTTAGTGATCTCTTCCTTGATCTCGCTTCTCTCCCATGCAAACCAGTCAGGTATATGAGTGAACTTGGGTTCTACATTAATGCCCTTAAGTCTTCCGAGCGTATCAAGCTCGTATGTCGCTCCGCACTCCTTACATGTAAGAGTTATACCCTTACCCTCTGTCTTGCCTTCTGTCATGCAGTGAGGGCACTTATAGAGGATTCTGTTAAGTCCGTCAGCACGGAAAGGTTCATCTATCTCAATCTTGTTATCCTGCTGCCACTTGAAGTAATCGAGCTTGAAAGCATTCTCCACTATTTCATCAATCTCTCTTACCTTGGTAGAAGCAAGCTCATCAGGAGTAAAGAGACACTGCATCTTGCAGGTTACTTTAACATCTCTTTTCTGCAGGTTGTTATAAAGAGGATCTCTTGTGAAAGCACCGTAAGTCGTGATCATGACAACCGGATGCTTAAGGCGCTTCAGAAGTACGCCGAGCCTTTTGGGGATCTTGGTTCCCGTACCGTCCAGCGAATATCCTGCTTCAGGATACATGAGGACGCTCGCCTTATTGACATTAAGCGCATGATCCATGTCTGAGATGAGCGTGATATCCGATACAAACTTACGGGTAGGAATACAGCCCAAAGATCTCATGAGGCCTTCCTTGCCGACCAATGCATCTGATGTGCACACGATACTGAAGGGACGTCCTTTAAGCACTTCGAAAGCTATGGAAAGATCCGTGAAACTGCAGTGATTCATAAGAATCATCCAGGGGCCGTCCCCCGCCTTCTCCATATCGACCTTCTCGCACTCGAAGTCTACCTTCTTAAGTTCGCCTCCGAAAAGCATTCGCGCCACGCCTGCAAGGAGCTTGGACGGTTTCTTGGGAAGCTTATGTTCCCATGACGGAAGACTCATCGCTTCATCGTAACTTAATGTCTTAGTCTTGATCTTCATAATGTCATTATAACAAAGCTCAGCAGTTTCCCGTGTAAACGAATTTAAGCTTAGTGCGGGCTATATCAGCAAGGTGATAAATCCATGAAACCTCGGTCGCTTCCCTGTCCGTCATGTTGTATCTCGGAAAGAATCTTGAGATGTGATACGGTATCGACTCGCCGCCCGGAAGGCCTGCTATAAAGTCAACAATTGACCTCATCTCTTCTTCGCTGTCGTTCATTCCGGGAACGATCAATGTCGTTAGTTCAACGTGGCACTCTTCCGCGCTTCGTCTAATGAAAGCCTTAACGGAATCAAGGTCGCCTCCGAGCACTTCTTTATACGTCTTCTCCGACATGCTCTTAAGGTCGATGTTCATGGCATCAATGTAGGGCAGTATCTTCTCTAATACGGGAAGCTCACATGTACCGTTAGTAACGAGCACGTTTACCATCCCCTGCGCCTTAACAAGCCTTGCAGTATCAAGTATGAACTCGTAACTTATGAGAGGCTCGTTATAAGTAAAAGCGACTCCGATATTTCCTCTGTCCCGATACTTCAAAGCAAGTTCCGTAAGCTTCTCCGGCGTTATCTTCTGATCGAACTCATCGCCCTTTGATCTTGAGATATCGTGATTCTGGCAAAAAGGACAAAAGAGATTGCACCCGAAGCTTCCGACAGATAGTATCATCGAGCCTTCGTGAAATCTCGAAAGGGGCTTTTTCTCAATAGGGTCCAATGCAAGTGAAGTTATGCGTCCGTAGTTACTTGAGATGACACTTCCTTCGACGCAGGTTCTCGCACCGCAGGCACCGGTCGCACCTTCTTTAAGATCGCAGTGGCGGAAACACACCTCACATACAGCCATGTTACTTATACCTTATTACTTCGAAACGCTGCAGACGGTAGTCCTCGTAAGGCCTTATACCGCCCTTCCTCATCGCGATATCGATCTGCTCTTCCACGGTATCAACGCCGTCAAGATCCGGCAGCAATAAACCTCTTCTTCCCCCGCAGGATACGATAACGCCGTAGCGCTTAACATCAAGCTTATCGGGACCGTCTATGTACTCGGGTTCCATCAGGATATCTACGTTTATCTCAAGCTGATCAAGCTCATCTGAAGTCACGGGATCAAACCTCGGATCACGCGATACTGCGCTTATTCCGTTGCTTATAATCTCCTCCGCGATCATGGGCTCAACGGGACCTATGGTTCCTATGCAGCCTCTAAGCATGCCGTTCTTATGAACGGACACAAATGCACCCGCTCTTGACGACTTCGCCTCCGAAGGAAGTGCTTCTTCCAAACCTTCCGGCAAATCTTCGGGGAACCTTAACCTCTTATGCGTATTCACATATTTCTCTATAGTCGCTCGGGCAAGCCTTACATAAGGAGAACCTTCCTTAGGCTTAACCGGCTCGAAAATACAAACACCGTACCCAACACCTGTCACGTCCTGATGCGACAAAACTTCAGACTTAACTTCGTATCCGTCTAATGTTCCCGCCATGATACAAAACGATCTGTGGCCGCATTCTGCCGCGTTATCAAGAAGTTCTTCGTCAAACTTAAGCATGCCCTCGAAGTCACATCTACGGGCTGCTTCCATTATCTTCTCATCGTAAACCGGACCTGCGGGATCAAACCCGTAGGGACCGTATTCCTGAAGTTTATGTGAAAGGTCGCCGCTTGCAACAACAACCGTGCTGCGGCCTAATGCATCGCTTACATACTTAATGTATTTTCCAAGCTTATAGTGGTCTTCCAAGGAAAGCCCCGACAGACCGATCCTTACGATCTTTCCGTCCTTATAGTGCTTTCTTATAAAGTACAAAGGGACCATCGTTCCGTGGTCAAGATCCTTATCGCGTTCACCCTTTATACCTGCAGGAAACTGATCATAAGAAACAAGCTCCGTAAGCCTTGTTACGAACTCATCATCGTAAGTCTCATCGAAGCTTTCTTGAGGCGCACGGAAATTACCGAAGTCACCCCTCGCACCTTTACCGGGTGATATATGAAAATAATCTGAATACATAACGGAGTGAGGACTGATTATCACGATAGTATCAGGCGCGATCCTCGCGATATCCTCCGCGACACGCTCATAGGAAGCGGTCGTCTCCCTGATCTGATCTTCTCCCCCTCTTCCTACCGAAGGTACGATTAGAGGCGGATGCGGTACCATGTATGCTGCCTTAATCCCCATGATTACCTCTTATAGCGTTTATAAGAGTAATTATACAGCAACGGGGATTATTTGATCATGTAAGTGCTACGCTCGTCTCGCTCGGAGTAGGCATCTGACTCTTAAGTCTTCTGGCATCTGCCATGGTCATGCCGAATGCAATTGTATTCCCCAAAACTGAATAATCACTGAAAAGTGCTTCTTCGTTAAAATGGACCTTAACGCCGCCTGAAACTGTTCCTAATTCGTTGATCTTTAATTCGTTGTTCATTTTGGTTCTCCCAAACTTATTTTTTACGAATTAATCTAATCAATATAAGGAAAACCACTCAATGAGCAATGAATAACCCGTGTGTCGCTTAAGCAACACACGGGCATTATTCTGTTTATTACCAGGTCCAAGAATCGAACAGTCTTATCTTCTTGTCCTCAAGTCCTGACTCGATGGCAGCTCTTCTCTTATACTCGTTGACAGATGCTGTCGCGATGAGGATGCCGCCCAGAACGAGAAGATAGATCCACCAAAGCTTACTCTCCCAGAATGTGATGGCAAGAATGACACCGAACTCTGCGATAACAGAGATAGCGAGAATGAACCAGCTTCTCTTCTTGACTATGAACGAGTAGATGAAGATTCCGCATCCGAACAAAGTTACCATTGTAAGCGGAGTCAAAGTTCCGGAACCTGCTGCGTGTAATGCCTCCACCTCAAGGCAGAACGCTACTACTGAGAACCAAACCCACTTAACACCTTCGAAGGGCTTAATCAGGAATCTGATTACAGCAGCGCCTATGAGAATGGCAAGAAGTCTGACCTCGACATCAATTCTGTAGCTTATCTCTACATCAACGATAGCAAAGCTTACCGCGAAAAGCGCTACTGCTGCCGACAGAATCTCCTTTAAGCGTGGCTTTACCTTCTCCTCTACGGAATCTTCAGAAGCAAATCTTCCGATGAATGTAAGTGCGAAGAAAGTTCCAAGGAACGTTACCCTATAAAGCTGAGGCATAGGAAGGAAACAAGCGGCACCTGCAAGGAATGTAAGCCAGTCTACCCTGCCCTTTGACACGATATGCTCGTTGATGAAGATACGTCCGACGACTACGAATACTAGGATAATGAGTGCGCCTGAAAGCATCATGCTGACTTCGTTTGCCGCAAGCTTATATACGATTCCAACCATCAAAGTTGCCGAAGGCAGTGCACCGAAGTAGTTGTCCGTATCTTTAAGAGTTACAAATTCGAATATGACATCCAAGACGATGAGTGCAATGAATCGTACGATATCGCCGTTAAAGATCGCTCCCATCAGCATCATGTTACTTACAATAAGCAACCCCAAAGTGGAGAATCTTGCTGCAAGATGAATATTCTTCTCGAAGGGCTTAGCCTTGTTAATGAATACAACGGCCGTATAAAGAGCAAGTACGATGGCAGCCACTATAATGATGTGCAAGCCGACATTACCGGACAAACCTGAGTCGATGATACCGCTTATCATTGTGATACAAGATACTGCCGCTGCAGCAATACATATGTGGATATTCTTAAACTTAGCTGCTGCAAAGACGGAAAGCACAGCCACGCCAAGGAATACATACATCATTACATAAGAGGATGTTATATCGCCCAAAAGGATCATCGTCGGCAGATAGATAAGGTACATGTATACCGTCCTCTCAGCCTTGTATCTGCTCATGATGATAATCGCAATCGAGGAAAGGATTGGAAGAACAAGAGCCGTATAATACAGGAAGCTCGGATCGCCGTTCTCAGTATAGATATACATAAGAAGCGCCGTGATACCTGCGATGATGAAGTTGCTTGCAGGGTTATCCATCTTAAGGACGCGGTACAAAGCGAAAAGCACTGCGACAAATGCGATGTATACGACAGCAATAACATTATCGTTTTCGGTAACGCCCTGTATCAACACGAATATCAGCGTATAGACGGGTACAAGTGCAGAGAAATACTTAATGAGCTTTCTCTTTCTTGTGAGCATGAGAAGTGATGCAAAATACATAACATTTGCGGTGATAACAAGTACCGTGTGTGCGGAAAGAATGCATGCACTTAACAAGGCACCTAATGATGCTACGTAAGCCGTAATCTCAGCGAAGTAATTGAAGAACTTCGTATCAGGCTTAAGGAAGTAGATAAGGCCTGAGATAAATGAAGCTACGGCAAGACCGAAGATAAAACCTTCCATATTGCCCAAGGCTTTCATGCAGATGAAGATATCCACCCAGACAAAGCCTGCGTAGCTTATTGCCACCTGAAGCTTGGATCCGAAGATCTTATAACCGATAAGGCCCGTCAGTCCGAGTGAGAGTGCACAGCATGCGAGCATTATCGTTGTTTCCTTGGACTCGAATGCAAGGAAGCCTACGACGACAGCCAAAGGTGTGATAAGGCTTCCGAGCATGTAAAGAACGGAAGCTGTCTTCTCAAGCTTAAGCTTCTTCTTGGAGAATGTGCAAAGACCGTAAACAACACTTACTACTATTGCAAGCACAACGCACTTGATGCCGGGAAGCATCGTCTGCCATGTAGCGGAGATGAATACAGCAGCTGCAATTACCATGAGAAGAACGCCGACTGCGAAGGAAACACCAACAGCACCAAGACCGTTAGACTTACGGAGTTCCTTGGGAGCTGTTGCCGTTCTTGTGTAAACAGGAAGCTGAGCTGAAGGTGCGGGAGCCTGATCCACAGGCTTAAACGGAGTCTGGGGCGGAACTGCAGGAGCAGGCACCGCAGGAGCTGCAGGTGCAGCAGGAGTCGGTGCAGAAGGCTCAGCCGTCGCATTAGGCTCAGCCTTAGTGCTCTGAACCTTCGCGAGGAGCTCCTTATACTGCTTTTCGATGTCGATGTACTTTCTGATGTAGCGGTCCTTCTGGGAGTTCGCACAGATGAGGGCGATAGTCACGCCGAGACCGTACAGAAAGAGTATTGCTAACAAAACTGACATATGCATTACCTCCTATCCCTAAGAGTAAAAATATGTTGTTATCGTCAGTATATCAAGAATACTTTGACTGTCAAACTAATTTCTTTAGTTGCCTATATTTTGCCCCAAACAAAAGGCTCTCCCCTTTATGCGGGAAGAGCCGTTGCTTCTAATAAGAACTAAACTACTTAATTACTCGAATACAGTTAAGTGTGAAAGCTCAACAACTCTCTGATCGTCGAGGATAAGGTATGTTCCGTCTGTAGCTACACCTGATACGAGGCTGCCCTGAACGAGGTCGCCGCCTGATGTCTGGAGGTCATTGCCGGACCATGTGATGCAATCCTCAGTTACCTCATACATAACGGGCTCGGAGAACTCAGTGTAGTTGTCCTGGTTAAGAGGAGCACCTGTAGGGAATGCGCCTGTGCCTGCATCAGCAGACTGGCTGTCACCTGCGATGATGGGTGCCAAAGGTTCTTCTGTCTGAACGGGAGCCTCTGTCTGAACTACAGGAGCCTGTGTCTCAGCAACTGCCTGTGCCTCTTCTGCGTCACTGCCGCAGCCTGCAACTGCTACTGCTGCAGCAAGTACGAATGTAGCCAAAAGTGTTTTCTTCATTTTGTCTATTCCTTTCTTACCTACTTCTTATTCTTCATCCAGCTTCAGAACGCTCATGAATGCTTCCTGCGGTACCTCTACGGAACCTACCTGACGCATTCTCTTCTTGCCTTCCTTCTGCTTCTCAAGAAGTTTCTTTTTACGAGAGATATCACCACCGTAGCACTTCGAAGTTACATCCTTACGGAATGCCTTAATGGTCTCCCTGGCAATTATTTTACCACCAATACAAGCCTGTACAGGAATTTCGAACTGCTGTCTCGGAATATTCTCCTTAAGCTTCTCAGCCATTCGTCTTCCTCTCTCGTAAGCCTTGTCCTGGTGAACTATGAATGAAAGTGCATCAACAGGGTCGCCGTTAAGTAAGATATCGAGCTTAACAAGCTTACTTTGCTGATATCCTTCCATCTCGTAGTCAAGTGAAGCATAGCCCCTCGTTCTGGACTTCAACGCATCGAAGAAATCGTAGATGATCTCGTTCAACGGCATCTTGTAGCGGAGCACTACACGTGTCTCATCGAGGTACTTCATGTCAACATACTCGCCGCGTCTGTTCTGGCACAGCTCCATTATGTTTCCGACATACTCCTTAGGGAGAATGATATCTGCATTTACAACCGGCTCCTCCATATAGTCGATGACGGAAGCATCGGGAAGGTTAGTCGGGTTATCGACGTCGAGGCATGTGCCGTCCGTCTTGTGGACCTTATAAACTACGGAAGGTGCCGTAGAGATAAGGTCGAGATTAAACTCTCTTTCAAGTCTCTCCTCTATTACTTCGTAGTGAAGGAGTCCCAAGAATCCGCATCTGAAGCCGAAGCCCAAAGCTGCGGAAGTCTCTGCCTGGAAGGAGAGAGCAGCATCGTTAAGCTGAAGCTTCTCAAGCGCCTCACGAAGGTCGCCGTAGCGTGCACCGTCAACGGGATAGATACCGCAGAATACCATCTGCTGGATTCCCTTATAACCCGGCAAAGGCTCGGGTGCAGGATTAGTTGCCGATGTGATCGTATCGCCCGGAGCCGTATCGGAAACCGACTTAATTGAAGCGCAGATGTATCCTACTTCACCTGCAAGCAATTCCTTAGCAGGAACATACTGTCCCGGGTGGAAGTAGCCGAGCTCCGTGATGACGAACTCCTTGCCCGTGTGCATCATGCGGATTGCTTCACCTGACTTAATGGAGCCTGCGCGGACTCTTACTGAAGCGATTACGCCCTTATAAGGGTCGTACTTCGAGTCTACTACCAAAGCTCGAAAAGGCTCGTCCTCAGGATCCTTAGGTGCAGGAAGATACTTTACGATACCCTCGAGCACATCGTCGATTCCGATGTCGTTCTTAGCTGAGATCAAAGGTGCGTAAGAAGCGTCGAGTCCGATATCGTCCTCGATCTCCTGTCTTACTTCCTCAGGTCTTGCAGCAGGAAGATCGATCTTGTTGATGACCGGCAGGATCTCAAGATCCGCATCAACAGCAAGATATGCATTAGCCATAGTCTGAGCCTCTACGCCCTGTGATGAATCGACGATAAGGATCGCACCGTCACAAGCCTTAAGGCTTCTGCTTACTTCGTAGTTAAAGTCAACGTGGCCGGGAGTGTCGATGAGGTTGAGTGTGTACGTATTGCCGTCCTTAGCCGTATACGACATTCTCGTAGCCTGAGACTTGATTGTGATGCCTCTTTCTCTCTCGATCTCCATGTTATCGAGGATCTGGCTCATCATGTCTCTCTTCTCGACTACACCTGTGTGTTCGATGATTCGATCGGCAAGTGTGGACTTACCGTGATCGATGTGAGCAATTATGCAAAAGTTACGTATGTATTTCTGTCTGTCCATCTTCACCTTTAGGTCTTGTATCAGATAAGGCCGAATTCGTTGAAAGGATAGATGATAAGGAAAGCTATTCCCTTAATGCGATCGGCGCTGAAAGGTCCGAGGCTTCGGCTGTCGTTACTTACGGGGCGGTTGTCACCCAGGCAGTAGTACTCGTCCTCTCCGAGTGTGATCTCGCCGTATCCTCTCTCAAGGCCGCTGCTCATGACGGAGGTGATTACCGTAGCGTCAAGATAAGGCTCCTCGAGCATGTAGAAATCAGTTGCACCGACTTCTCTTATGTAAACGTGGCCGTCAGCGATTCTTACAGTCTCTCCGGGAAGTCCTACGATTCTCTTGATGAGATACTCTTCGTGGTTGTAGCCTTCCATGTCATGACCGTCGAGAATGACGATATCGCCTCTCTCGTAGTTGTCCGAGTATGTTGAGATCTTCTCAGCAAGGACAACAAAACCGCTTCTTAAGTTAGGAAGCATTGAGTCACCGTAAACGTTGTCCTTCTGAACAACGAATACGACCATCAATACGCCTACGAGTACACCAATTGCAATAGCGATGAGCCAGTCGAGGATGGCAGAAATGATAACTTGCTTTCTGTCCTCGGGCTTTACCTCTGCGAATTCACCTTTATCACTCTTTTTCATAATCCTTAATCCATTACCAAATTATCGCTGTCGTCGTCTTTCTCTTCTGCCTTCTTGGAAACCTCGATTCCGAGTTCCTCAAGCTGTGCAACTGCAACAGGAGAAGGTGCATCTGTCATGAGGTCAGAAGAATTCTGAACCTTCGGGAATGCGATAACTTCTCTGATTGAGCCTGCGCCTGTGAGGAGCATTACAAATCTGTCGAGACCGATGGCGAGACCGCCG
>CAMJGB010000033.1 GCA_946405115.1 uncultured Clostridia bacterium
TACAACGGTCTTAACGGTAAGTGTCGTTTATCTTGCGAAGATGTTTACACTTTGTTTTATTATTGGGCGGATTACTGTTCTATAATTCTTATTGGCACATATTTTAAAAAGATAGGAATGACGGAATCAGAGACCATGAATTTTGTTAAGTTAGCAAGAAACTCTTCTGACATAGCAGTACTTGAGAAGATTAACGAGGAAGCTTTCCCCGAATCTGAGAGAAACCTTCTTACTGACCTGATCGATACCGGGGCTGTTGTCCTCGGCATTTATGATTACTCTGAAGCGATCGGATTCTTCGTTATAAGAGAGTTCAAGGACATCATTTATCTTGCTTATCTTGCAGTAAGAAGCGACATCAGGAACAGGGGAATAGGCAAGGCTTGTCTGCAGGAACTCGTTAACGAGTATTTTGATAAGCAGATAATCGCTGAATATGAAGCTCCCGATGCTTCCGTTAATCACGGCGTCATGTGCCTTAGAAGAAGAAATTTCTACAGAAGAAACGGATTTAAGCAGACCGGCTGGTATACATTCTACGATGAGACCGAGTTTGAGATAGGATGTGCAGGCGCCGAGTTTGATATCGATATGTTCAATGAGTTCATAGATCATTTGAGTACACTCGTACACGATCATATTCCGCATCCGTACAGACGAGGTGTGTAATATGAGTATTGAGATCAAGGCAGTAAAGACTTCCCGTTTTACGATGGAATATCTGACATTCGGCGAGGGGGCAGAGACTCTCGTAATTATCCCCGGCTTAAGTGTTCAGAGTGTTATGGGATTAGGCGACCTCGTTGCAGACGCATACAAGTCCATGACTGAGAGATTTACGATCTATATGTTCGACCGTATTAAGGAACTGCCTGAATGTTATAACGTCTTTGATATGGCCGAAGATACTGCTGAAGCCATCAAGGAATTGGGACTTAGTGACATCGCATTGTTCGGTGCATCGCAGGGCGGCATGATATCCATGCTTATCGCAAGTGAGCATCCCGAGCTTGTTAAGAACCTTGTACTCGGTTCAACATCCGCTTGCGTTGAAGATGACAGATACGAGACGGTCGACAAGTGGGTTAATCTTGCTAAGAACGGCGATGCCGAAGCCTTGTATCTTTCATTCGGCGAGGCTCTCTATACCGCTGATGTTTACGAGCAGTCCAAGGAACTTCTCATAGGAGCTGCCAAGACTGTAACAAAGGATGAACTTGATAGATTCATCGTTCTTGCATCATGCATGAAGGGCTTTAACATCAAGGACAGATTAAGCAAGATCACATGTCCCGTGCTGCTTATCGGTTCTGAAGATGATAACGTCCTCGGAGGCGAAGCTACGAGGACGATCGAGAACGGATTAATTAACAGCTCCAATCTTGTGACTCATATGTATGACGGCTACGGTCACGCAGCTTACGATATGGCACCTGATTATAAGGAGCGAATGCTTAATTTCCTTAAGTAATATCAGATCAAGTTTGAGTCTCAGTATTTGTGAATGTATTTACCAATGCTGAGTCTACGTTGCCGCTTGAGAAAGCGTCTGTAAGATCTGTCTGGAATGAATTGATATTATCCTGTGTGAATACTGTTCCTGTGTTGGAACCGAATACGCATGTCCATGACCATGTGCCTGCAGGTGTGAGCTGATATACAACGAGCACGTGATCCTGATCCTCGAAGTTCGATGAATAAAGATCTCTTGCATACTGTCTGAACTCGTCACCGCTAAGCTCATTGCGGATCGTAAAGATCGCGGGGCTTACACCCGTATTAGTCTCGAATGAATTCATTGCTGAATTAACGGATGACTCGTCGGAGATTACTCCTGCGTTGTCATAGATATGTGATCCTGCCGCGATGGCCGGTGTCTCTGCACTTGATGAAGAGCTGCTCTGAGCGGCTGCTGTTGTCTCGGCAGTTGTTTCTGCCGGTGCCGTAGTCTCAGAAGGTGCAGTGGTTTCAGCTGTTGTGGCTGCTGTTTCCTGTGACTGCTCAACATTAGCTGCTGCCATTGTGGAATTTGTCTGTGTTCTGTCGGCAAGAATCGGTGCCAAAGGCTCTGTCTCGTTTGCCTGTGCGGGAGCAGCACTGCTCTCGAACGTTATCGTTCCGGGTGTTGCTTCCTGCTGTGTCTCACCATAGTAGAGCACTACCGGTGCTTCTGATTCTTCCTTCTTGCATCCTGAGGCGATTGTTACCAACAATGCTGCGGACAACAATAAAGCGATGATTCTCTTGTTCTTCATAGTTTTCCTCCCCCTCAATCTACAACCTACTTATATTCTAAAGGACCAGGTTGTTTTTCACTTTACTGATTGATTAAGTGTTTTTGACAGAATGATTCTCGCACGCAGGATTTACGCCTACCAGCAACAATGTGAGCCCGAAGTGTCGCTAAAGTGCTGATTTTGGGGGATTTATGTTACAGAATGATGTTAAGTTCTTTAACAATACTACTTAGGGCGAGAATGGCTTATAATTATAAAGCGGTTTTTACAGTAACAATCCCCGATAAGGAGATCAAAATCATGAAGAAGAAACTCATCGCTTATTTGTTGTGCGGAGCAGCGCTTGTAAATCTCGTGGGGTGTTCAAATACGGATACTACTGTAGAATCAACACCTTCACCTGAAACAACTTTGGCAGAAACCACTCAGGCAGCAGTTGAAACGGAAGAGACTGAAGCAACTGAGACAGAAGAGACTGAGGCAACAGAAACCACTGAGCCTATGGCGCTTACTCCTGATGAAGACGGTGATTTCTTCCACGGCTTCGAACAGTTCGAGGTTACATCCGAAGATATCAATGACGGCGTATGGGCAGATGTCATCGCTGCCACTTTGGAAGGTGAGAATGTATCTCCCGAACTTACCTGGGAGCCTGTAGAAGGAGCAGACCAGTACATCATCTATATGGTCGATACGACGGCTTATTACTTCATCCACTGGAAGTCCGAAGGCATCACTGAGACTCATATTGATCAGGGTTGGGGCGGCTCGTCATATGGCGGACCGTATCCTCCGGAAGGCAATCCTCATACTTATGATGTTTACGTAATTGCATTAAGAGCTCCTCTCGATAGAATGAGAGGCACTTTGGGTATTTCGAATCCCAATTTCCCTCAGTTCCTTGCAGCATGTGATGTTGATGCCGACGGCAACACAGGCAACATCATTGCCTACGGCCGCATCTCCGGAACTTATACCAACGAATAAAGACCGACAGGGAATAAAGCGTGAAGAACCGTATTAAGCTTATTCTGATGATAGTATGCGTCGTGCTGGTAAGTACGATGCTTCTGTCTTTTGTAAGTTATAAGCGCGCCAAGAAAAGCATATCTTCACAGCTTGAATTAAACTACAGCATCGCAGCGGACAAGTACGCGCAGGAGCTTACTGCGTGGATGAACACCAATGCGACCATCATCGATACGCTCGCATCGCAGATCTCGGTAACGGGCATCTATGACGACGGCTACGACGCTTTCCACGATTACCTTGAGAGAAGCTATAACGAGCTTAACGACAACGGTTACATCTACGACATCTACTTCACGCATCCTGACAACACGATGACCTGTGCTTCCGACTTCCTTGTCGACGGCACGGTCGATTACGTTCACGACAGAGCGTGGTACGGAGAGGCCGTAAGAACAGGTGAGCTTTTCTACTCGACTCCGTATATGGATTCGGATACGAGACTTCCTATCATTACGATCTCAAGGGCTGTCTATGATAACGGCGAAGTGCAGGGCGTTCTCTCGGCAGACATCTTCGTAGATACTTTGGTTGATATCATCAACGAGGCTGACGTTGCTCCCAACAGCTACGCTTTCCTCGTTGATCAGAACCTCGGTATGATCGTGCACCCGAACGAGGCCTACGACTTCGACGATGAGCCCTACGGCGTAATGACGATCGAGGGCGCTCCTTACGAGGAAGTTGTACGTAACATGCTCTCTGATTCTGACGATGCCGTATATATCGTCGACTATGACGGCATAAGCCGCGGCGTGGTTGTATCAAGAATGAGCAACACCGGCTGGTACGTCGGCATAGCCATAAGCGAGGAAGAGATCGTGCGCCAGGAAAGCAGCCTTATCAGGGGCTTCCTCATAGCATCCGTAGTGGCGGTCCTCATAGGCTGCCTTATCTCGGTCTTCTCCGCGATCATCATCGACAAGCTCGTAAGACAGCAGCAGGAACACGAGGCTCAGGTCCTCCTTCTCGAGAAGCAGGCGGCCGATGCGGCAAGCAAAGCGAAAAGCCGTTTCCTCGCAGACATGTCACATGAGATAAGAACTCCGATTAACGCCATCCTCGGCATGAACGAGATGGTGCTTCGTGAGGCTGAAGACGATGAGATCAAGGGCTATGCGCGTAACATCAAGCAGAGCGGACACAATCTTCTCCAGCTTGTTAACAGCATTCTGGACTTCTCGAAGATCGAGGAGAACAAGGTTGAGATCGTGCCTGTGCGTTACAGCGTCGGCGAGCAGATTGCATACCTTGTTAACGGCATAAGCGAGAAAGCACGCGCCAAGAATCTCGAGCTTAACTTCGACATCGATCCCAATATCCCCGCCGAGCTTTATGGCGATGACACACGTATCAATGAGGTCATAATGAACCTCCTTACAAATGCCGTTAAGTATACCGAGAAAGGTTCCGTAAACTTCAGCATGAAGCTTCGTGCCCGCAAGGACGACGGCAAAATCTCCGTGCGCATTGATTACGAGGTGAAGGACACGGGTATCGGTATTAAGGAGAGCGATATGGATAAGCTTTTCGAGTCGTTCGAGAGGCTTGATGTAGAGCGTAACCGCAATATCGAAGGCACGGGCCTTGGCATGGCAATCACGACGAGACTTCTCGCGCTTATGGGAAGCGAGCTTAAGGTGCAGAGTACTTACGGTGAAGGCTCCACGTTCTCCTTCAGTCTGTGGCAGCGCATCGAGACCGAGTTCCCCTTGGGTAATTACAAGAAGGCGATCCGTGCCGCAGAGTCGAAGAAATCAGAATACAAGGCTTTGTTCCGTGCCCCGAAGGCGAGGATACTTGCTGTAGACGATACCGAGATCAATCTCGTCGTAGTGGAGAAGCTCCTTAAGCAGACGCGCGTTCAGGTTGATAAAGCCATGAGCGGTCCCGAGGCGATCGAGCTTTGCCGTGAGAATAAGTATGACGTCATCCTCATGGATCAGCGCATGCCGGAGATGGACGGCACCGAGGCCATGAAGAAGATCAAGGCCCTTGAGGAGAAGACGAATGAGAGCACGCCTGTCATCTGCCTTACGGCGGACGTCATAAGCGGCGCGAGAGAAAGATACATCGGCGAGGGCTTCACGGATTATCTTACGAAGCCCATCGACGGTACCGAGCTTGAGAAGATGATCTTCGAGTACTTATCCGAGAGCGTTCTTGAGAAAGAGGACGGTACGGAAGAGCCAGCGGAGAAACCCGATGATAGCGAATTCTTAAGTAAGCTCGAAGAAGCCGGAATCAATACCGAGAAGGGCCTTTACTACTGCATGAACGATGCGGACATGTACAAGGATATCCTGGGCACGTTCGCAGAGGAATATAAGGAGAAATCCGTCGAGCTTCAGAAGCACTTCGGCAACAAGGACTGGAAGAACTATTCGATCTTCGCGCACTCGCTTAAGAGCTCAGCCAAGACCATAGGTGCAATGACGCTGTCGGAGCTTGCCAAGGACCTTGAGAAAGCTTCCAACAATGAAGACGCCGCAGCCATCGAGACAGGCCACGGCGAACTTATGAAACTTTATCAGGAAGTAAGTTCGAAGATTATTCTTATTCTGCAAGAGTGATGTTAAGGACTGTGTCCTTGCCGTTTAATTCAATTACGTTAAGTGAGCCGTTATCCTCAGGGATATTGCTGTTAATTGAGTTGTTCTTTCCCTTACATACTGTGCGGAAGCTGTAACCTTCGTGAACAATGAGCTCTGCCTCGCCGCCGATCATGTTGATGTCGATGGGGCCGCTTACGTTTCTGATGTCGATTGTGATCTTGCCCTTGCCGTCGATCTCGAACTCGTCGTAGCTTACATCGTGAATATTGAGCTTTGAATCCGTGATGTTAAGCTCTACCTTCTCAGCCTTGTTGGGGAGACAGATCTTAACTGTGTCCTGATTCTTGATGTCGATGTCGAGTCTGTTGAGGTCGCTGTCGAGCTTTACGTTAGCGGGTACTGTGATCGTATTGTCTGTTGTACCGAAGAGGTTAACTTCTGTTGAATTCTTAATTCTGATATCGTAGTCATTCATTTTTGTGATCCTCCCTTGTTGTTATGGCTTTACTATAAGCCGTAAGGCGGGCGAAGTCTTTAATTCACTCTTACTTAAGTCTTAAATGTTTATTAAATCGTTCCTTGCCATGGTTGACACCGCCCGAGAGGCGGTGTTATATTTACTACGACAAACGTAGTACGACAGACGTAACAACGACAGCCGTACTACGACAATCGGAGAAGGGAGAAGATTATGGCCGAGATTAGCAGCGATGTCATCAGAGGATATAACGACATTATCATCCTCTATCTTTTGCTCGACGGACCGTCTTACGGATATGAGATTTCCAAGCGAATCCGTCTTCTGGCAGAAGAGAAGTATGTAATCAAAGAGACTACGCTTTATTCAGCTTTCACAAGAATGGAGAAGAACGGATATATCGAATCTTTCACAGATGAAGTTATGTCCGGAGGTAAGAAGAGGACCTACTACAGGATCACGGATGCCGGTAAAGAGTACTACAAGGCAAAGTGTGAAGAGTGGCAGTTAACAAAAGAAGTAATCGATAAATTCATTTCTATAGTGCAGGGAGAGAACACATGAACGCGATAAAGAACTATTTGGATAATATGTTCCGTAATCTTCCCAATATCCCGGAAGTTCGCAAGGCTAAGGCTGAGCTTTTGTCGATGATGGAAGACAAGTTCGAAGAATTGATTGCAGACGGTAAGTCTGAGAATGAGGCAGTAGGAATCGTAATCTCAGAGTTCGGCAATCTTGATGAAGTAGCAGAGACAGTCGGACTTTCACAGGAGATCAAGGATGCAGCAGGCCCCGCTAAGCCGATGCTTTCCATCGACAGGGTTAAGGAATATCTGACAATGGTATCTTCAAGATCCATCATGATTCCTTTGGGAGTTGCTTTGTGCATCTCAAGCATCACATCATTCATTATGAGTGAGATCATCGGTGAGAACAGGATCTCTGATGCGATCGGTGCTGTAGGATTCTTCCTCATGATCGCAGCCGCAGTTGTTCTGTTCATTACGGCAGCCAACAAGAATTCTGAGTTTAAAGAGATCACAAACGGCGAAGTTTCCTTAAGTGTGGAAGCAGCTGACTATGTAAGAAACGAGAGAAACCGTTATAAGCCCACTTACGGCATTACAATGGGAACCGGAATCGCTCTTTGCATCGTCTGCATTATCTTCCCGATCATCCTGTCTACGATCCCGTTCATTAAGGATGACTTTGGAGCTATCCTGTTCTTCTTCTCAGTTGCTGCAGGCGTATTCTTCATCGTTAATTCCAACATTAGGATCAACGGTTACGACAGACTTCTTAAGCTCAATGCAGCAGGAGAGATGAGTGAGGAATTCATTCCCCAGAACGACCGCAAGATCGTTAAGTGGCCGATCGTCTTAGGTATTGTTGCAGTAGTCCTCGTACTCGGAATTGCAATCTCCGTAGGTGTGGCAAGACTTGTTTATGGTTTTTCTTTCAACAACGGTAAGACAGTTTCCACAAACTATGATCTTGATGCCGGTGAGGCAGAAGATATCGACAGAATCTCCATTGATGCTCAGGCATGCTCAGTAGCTGTTGTGGCTGACAGAGGCGTAGAGGGAATAGTCGTATCTTACGAAGGCAGCGAGGAGATCATGCCCGAAGTAAGTTTCGAGAACGGCGAGCTCATCGTTACACAGGATGACATCCCTTCTAACAGAGTTTCTTCCCGTATGTTCCCCACGGTGACCGTAAGGGTCGGTGATGATGTTGAGATAAGTGACATTGATCTTGCAATCGATGCAGGTAACTTCGAGCTTACAGGGGTTGATGTTGACGATGTTACGGCAGCTTTTGATGCAGGCAACATTGAACTCCGTAATGCTAACGGAAGAAGTCTCAATCTTACCGCAGATGCAGGCAACATTGACCTTGTAAATTGCGGATACGATACGATCTATGTTGAGACAGACGCAGGCAACATCGATATCGACGATACTGACTTCGAGAATCTTGATGTCTACGCTGACCTCGGTAATATCGATGTATCAGGAATTACCAACATCGATTACTACTCATTCGATATATCCTGCGAGATCGGTGAAGTAAGCGTCGACGGAGACAGAAGCGGAAGATCATACACATCAGAAGGAACAGGCACAGGTACTATCACGGCTGAGTGTTCGGCAGGTGCCATCTCCTTCAATTAATTAAGCAAAATAAGGATAAGATATAGAGAATTAACTTTTTGTAAAGCCGTCGGAAACCCTGCTCCGGCGGCTTTTATGCTACCTTAAGACACCGCGAAAAGCATTCGGAGCACATTAAATATGGAAAATGTGAACCGCAAGTAACGTCTGTAAAAGGGCTGTTAACAAAGCCCGATTTCAATTGTAAGGGTAATTTTATGGTTTAGAATCAGTAGTAAGTGAGATTACTCTAGTCTGACTTAGCTTTACTTACAGGGAGGCCGCTCTGGCGAGAGCGGCCTCTTGTATTGCCCGTGTTTTCCGTATGGTGTATTTTGTAATATATATTTGATTAAGGGTGGATAATATCATGGGTATAAGAAAGACGGCTGCAGCTTTACTTGCATTCTCTGTTTTTACGGCCGGCATTGCAGGTTGTTCTGTTGTATCCAATGCGAATGAAGAGAGAATTGAGAGCATTCCTATGGAGTTCGTTGCGGCGCTTGCCGCAGGTGATACTGCCGGAATAAACGCAGTTACTTCCGAATACGATTATTTCTCTGACTTCGGTCAGGACGAGAACTACGAGGCTGACGTTATGGCTGTCGTAGGATATGCCATCGCCCGCACAACCATCACGAATGAAAGCGAGCCGCTTTTCGGTGTTGATGATACTTCGGCACAGATGGATGTTAACGTGTCTTACATAGATCTTTCCCGGTTCATGTCCGACCGTGACACGACTTACATGTCGCTTGATGAGTACCGCGAGTCGCTTGAGGTATACGACAGATTTGAAGAGAAAGAAATGACGCTCGAGTTCGTGTTCAACGACGTGACCGGTCAGTGGGGTTTGACGAAGGAATCTGCGCGTCAGATCACAAGACTTTTCATTGCCGAGATGGACATGATAGTTGCTCCTACGGTTCTTACAAGAGAAGAGGCCATGTCGATCGTTCAGGCATGTCTGGGGGATCTGTCGAGAACGGGTGCAAGTGACGTCATCCAGGATTACGACATTAATGATTACAGAATCTATGACAACATAATTGAGAGGGGAGAGGGCTCTAATTCTGCGGCTGCTCTGACGCGCTTTGTAAAGGCCTATATCTCATATGTGTTGGATCACGATTACACGATCGAAGAAGACGGCGCATATACTTTCACGCTGTCGGGTGTCGCTCCTTCTTCTGATGAGTTATACAACCTTCTTACCACGGATGAATTCCTTGTTGAGTACTACGCGAATAACATCAGAAACTATAATCTCGGCATGAATACCGATGCTTCATGGGACAGCCAATCTACTCTTATCTACGATACGCTTACGGCTGCCGTTCCGGACCTGGAGCCCGAAGATTATGAGCTGACCTTAGCGGTCGATCCTTACGGCGGGTATCAGACAGTAAGGCTGACAGGTGACCTTATCTTCGATCCAGGAAGGGGAATCTTCGAGGCGGAGCACAGTATCGGTTTGGATCAGACGATGAGATGCATTGAGGATGCGATAGATCTTTTGTATTCAAGAAACGAGATCCCGGAGTATTTCCGCGATGCCATGCTTGAGAATATAACTCCCGAGAGTCTCGGATTTGTAACTGACGAAGATACCATAAGCCCGCTTGGTCACCCGAACCAGGCAGTCGGAACATATGAGCAGGAACCTGAGTGGGAGGAGGAAGACTATGTTTACGGTCACTCTAATCCCGATGAGAATGGCATTTGGATGTACTACATAAAGTCACCTGACGTTCTCGATACGGTTGCTTATTATGTTGATGAGACAGGTATTTGGATCACATGTTATTTTACTGAGCCTTTTACTGAAGGAACGGTTCTTGAGAATGATTGGTACTTTAATAATGATCCGTATCTTGAAGACGATACTTATGAAGTCGTAAGAAGCCGCGAAGATGCTATCGAACTTTATCTTGAGTGCGACATGCTTGGGAGCGGCGGAGAATACCGTCTCGAGGTTCATGAACAGGGCTCAAGAGAAGTATTGGCTTACGTAATTCTTTACGGATAAGAAGAACGGGGGGAAGGATTCATGAGATTTAAGAAGATTGTTGCGATCGTGCTTGCTGCATCATTCATTGCTGCCTGTGGCTGTAATGAGCAGAAATCGGCGTTTGACGTTGATGAAGTAGGCGAGACCATGGAGGATATCACCGAGGCTTTTATCGAGGCTCTTGCAGCAAATAACGAGGATGCCGTGAACGAGCTCGTTCCGGACTTCGATTACGTAAGAGAGATGGAAGCTATCTATTACAGGCAAGATGAGATGAGAGATCTCGGTTTTGAGATGATCTCACGTGCCGAGATTGAATTGGACGGCGACCCTGAGATACACGAGGACCGCGGATTTGCAATGGTTGAAGTTGAGGTCTCTTATCTGTCGCCTTCTGCGCTTGCCGATGCAATTGAATCTGATTATCCGTCATACGATGAGTATCTTGCTTTGTTGGATTCGTCCGATATCAGATGCGAGACGACCAAGACTTTACGCTTTGATTATGATGAGGATGAAGATGAATGGTATCTTACTGCCGCTTCAGCCCACAAGATCTCGAAGCTTTTTACGCACGGATTCAATTATCTTATGAACCCTGCCAACCTGACTACATTGGACGCGTTAGATCAGTACGAGACTTATCTTTATGATATTGCTCAGTACGGAAGTTCCGACATTGAGAATAACTACGATATAAGCCAATGGTGCAGAGGCTACTACGACAATATCTCAGAGGCCGGAGAAGGTCCTGAGGTAGATGCAGCCTTTAATGATTTTGTCATGGCTTATATGCAGTATGTTCTGACGCACGATAATTCAATAAGTGAATATACAGGTCCTTATACATTCATTATCGAAGGCTCTGCTCCGTCGAGGGACGACCTTCTTGAAGTACTCGAGTCGGATGAATTCCTGACACAGTACTATATGAATTACATCCGACATGAATATCTCTTAATGTCCGAAGACGATATGTGGAATGCCCAGACAGTTCTTCTTTATGAGACACTTGCTGAAGCGGTTCCTGACTGCAGTGTGGAGGGTTATTACTTCCTTTGTGACGTTGATCCCATGACCGGAAGCCTTACCATGGCAAACGACATGATCACATATCCTGACAGCGGCCTTTACGAGGCTGAACACGGTGTCGGCTGGGAGCAGTTCGAGCGCTGTTATGAGGCTGCCATCGAGAATCTTTATAGTAACGGTGAGATGTCTCGTAGTATAAGAAATGAACTCCTCGACGGCCTTACACCCGAGAACTATAACTACGGTCCCAACGATGATACGGTAAGTCCTTCAGGATATGAGAATCAGGCCATCGGCACATACGAGCAGGTTCCTAACTGGTGCACAGACGGAAGCATCGTCTACGGCTATTCAAGCCTCGATTCCAATGACTTCTGGATGCATTACAGCAAGGAGCCCGGATGGCTTGATACAGTCGGCTATTACATCGATGAGGAAGCAATCAGGATCACATGTTATTACGACTGTTCATTCGACGCCGGAACCGTACTTGTTTATGACTGGTGGATAGACGGCGAGCAGGTAGTTGATTCCGAAGAAATAAACATCAGACAGGACGGCACGACCGAGATCGAGGTCACGCTTCCTGTTGATGCTTTGGACGGATATGCAACATATGAGATGCGTCTCTGGGAAGAGGGTCACTCTCACGTTATCGCATACGTAACTCTTACTCGAGAGGCTTGATCATCCTTACGGATCCCGTTAGCTGACCGCGTTCGATTGCAAGATCAATCGCCTGCTCGCAAAGTAGCTTCACCATAGGTGCAACAACACTAAATCCCAATGCCCTGCCCGTCTCCGTAACGAGT
>CAMJGB010000034.1 GCA_946405115.1 uncultured Clostridia bacterium
AACGATCTTCCCCTTGCGGAACCATCTGCACAAAGCCTCACCGCCTATGATCTCGCCGGTATTAATGTCGACCTTAGGCTGATAGAACGGTACAAATTCACCGTTTGCAATTGCATCCGAGAAATGCTGCTGGACACTCGCGAACTTCTCCTTCATAACCATGAGTTTGTCGCTGTAGAAGACGATCCTGTCCTTACTGCCACTCTGAGCCATACGGTAGGCATTGATGATCTTGTTCATGATATCTCCCATGTCCTTGATGACACCGTCCTCGGGAACACAGTAGATACCGGCACTTGTCTGCACCTTAACGCTGCTCACGTCATCCACTTTGATCACAGCTTCGAAGAGGTAGTTCTTCACTTCGTCCACCTTGGAAGCAGGACCGATGCACACGAAGTTATCGCCTCCGAGCCTTACCATGAATCCGCGCTCTCCCAGGATCTCCTTAAGGCCCTCGAAATGCTTCTTCATGATGACGTCACCCACGGGTCTGCCCCACTCCTGGTTAACAAGCGAGAAGTGGCGAAGGTTATAACGGCAGGCAAACTTGCCCTTGTACTTACCCGACATGATCATGGACATGAGGTAGTTGTTAAGGCTTCTAAGATTCGGGTAACCCGCATCATCGAAGAACGCGAGATCGTAGATGATATCCTTAAGTCTGTTACGGGTAATAAAACTTAAGACGGTTCTCATTACAAGCTCAACCTTCTCGTACTCTTCGTATGTCAAAGGCTCCGCATCGGGAGACTGATAGATCGTGATCGTCGCACTTGAAAGTACACTGGTCTCGGCTCTTATGGACTTGATCTCTACGCACTCTCCTCCGTAGTCGAAAGGACATATCGTCTCACCGCCGCCTTCCATCTCTTCCTGGCGGTTACGGTAGACTCTTACGACGCCCTTACTTAATCTGAACATGTGCGAGATCTTAACGAGAAGCTGACCTATGAGTTCTGCATCGACCTTCTCGAAGTTTACCATCGCTGACAAAAGCTTCTCATAAAGCTCGTAGAATCTTACGAATGAATAGCTCTCAACTACAGGCTCGTTATCGAATGTCTCTGACTTAAATCTCTTCTTGTTCTCATACATGAGAGCATCGGCTCTCTCGAACACATCCTGAACTCTGTTGTCGGTATCGGGCATATACTCGGACAAGCCGTAAGCCAGAGTTACGAGGCCCTTGCTTCGCTGCTCTATCTGTCTTAATGAGAACTGTCTTACCAATTCAAATCTGTTCTTGTAATCGTTGCCCCTTAAGATCGCAACGAACTCATCACCGCCGATACGGTAGACCGGGCTGTGATCGAAGATGCGGCAGATGATGTCGCACGCATCCTTGATATATGTATCGCCTGAGCTGTGACCGTGTTCGTCGTTAACTTCCTTAAGACCGTTGATATCAAATATGGCAACGGCGAACTCAAGAGGTCCTTCCTCCGTGATCTCGTTATCAAGCTGAACCTCAGCATTTACATAAGCGTGCTTATTCTTAACACCTGTAAGTGCGTCCTTATTGGCCATATCTAGTGCCGAACCGATGGCAGCTTCGAACTCAAGCTCCCTCTTTTTGGCTTCATCGATATTCTCGAGAGCGACGATCAGGTGATCGGAATCCTCTTTAAGTCTCAAGATTACGAGGGACACATACTGAGGTCTTCCGTCGAGATTAAGTCTGTAGTTAAGGAAGAACTTATTGATTCCCTCAAGACGCTTAAGGATCGCATCCTTGGTGATCATCTGGGACATCATAGGATAATCTTCATAGTAGATATCCTTCTTCATGTTCATCTGTGAATCAGCGAAGAAGTCATCGCCCTTGCTACCTACCTCAAGCTTCGAATACTTCTCGCTTGCGCTGTATTCGTAGTATTCGCATGTCTCCAGGTTTACGCGGTAGATAACCTCATATCTGGTCGCGAGGGCCATCGCCAAATCGTTAAAGGCTTCGCTTTCTTCGAGAAGCTTCTGCTCGCGCTTCATCTGGGCATCGATGTTGATGACGCCCATTACGATGTGGTCTTTATCATTCTTCGGGCGAACTACTACCATCGTAACGTATACGATGTCGCCGCCTAACTGCTGTCTGTATGTAAGCGTAACCGTGCCGCTCTCTTCGAGATGACGCATAAGCGTCGGCTTATCAAGTTCAGACAGGAGATAATCCACATCGTCTTTATGAATATACTTTCTTATGTCGACGAACGCATCCTTGAAGAAGTCATTACCGACGCTCGTGGTACCCAAGGTCGCATACTTATCGCTTGAGCTGTACTGTGTATATTCATTCGTGATGCTGTTGATGTAGTAGATTACTTCATAACGGCTTGCAAGGGCATCAGCTATCTGGCCGAAGACAAGTCTCTCGTGGTCGGCCTCAAGCTCGCGTCGTCTTTGTTCATCGACATTTCTGACGCATATGATGACCTTCTTCTCCGAGCCTCTGATCATCTTGAGAAGATAGTGCCTGGGCTCGCCGTCGATCACCAATCTGTAGTTAAGCGTGAAAGACGTACCGCTGTTATAAACTTCGGTGATTCTGTCCTTATTGATGGAATTCCTGACCTCTTCACGGTCCTCAGGATAAGTATGTACGCTTATGTCTTGGGACACATCCTTATAGAAATCATCGCCGGAAAGTCTGGGTGAAAGCTTATTATCGCCCTCGACAAGATACTCGACGTAGCTGTCGTCTTCCATGTCGATGGCAAAAAGGCTGTCGTAATCGTTCGCGAGAGCAAGCGCGATCTCATCGAAGGTTATTATCTTTTTATTCGAGTTATCGTCAGGCACGATCCACCTCTGAATTCAAAAGTATAATATATTTTACAACGTTTTGAATCTTTAAGAGTGAACCATTTGTTAAGAATTCTAGTGAAGACTCTTATCAAAAACAGGCATCGAAGGCCCGTGAACAGACTTTAATAATGTCGGAATATCGTAGACGGATTTGATCTCGCCGTTAAGAACTCTCGTTGGAACGCCTTCCCCTGCCATCACAAGGCGGGCAAAGTCAGCCGAATCGTCGATTCTTTCAGGAAGCATCGTCCCGCCCAATGCACTGTCACGGAAGTAATGAATATCGGAGCCTCCCGTCATCGGGACATTAAGCTTCTTCGCATACTCGTATGCGAGAGCATTCATGTTGTCGTCGTTCTCCGCGTTATAAATCTCAATACCATCAGTAACAGACGGATTAAGTCTTATGTCGGCAAGATAACCCCTCTCGCGATACGGGTGAGCCTGGAACATGACGCCGCCGCCCTGATGGACACACTCATATACACCCGCGTAAGACAAGGATTCAATATCAGGATTATCGAGAAGCCATTTCTCATCGAGGCCGTAAAGAAGATACTCGTCGCCTCTGAAGTTATATTCGATGCCGAACATTACATCGAAGTCCTTGCCTGAAGAAGCGGCAAGAGCATTGCGGTAGCCTGCCATGTAAAGGGAAACCTTCTCCTTCCAGGGAAGACTTCTGTTAACTGCACAGTTACCCGTGAAGAAGTGGTCCGTGACGATCATGCCGGCAAAGCCTCGGGACTTCATGAAGTCGATGTAATCAGCGCCCGCAACTCTCGCGCAGGCACTTCCCTCCAGCGTATGAAGATGTGTCTCGTAAAGATATCCCATCAGTTAAGCTCGCTGTAGTCCATGTCCATGGCGCCCTGAATCTTATAACCCTTGTACTCGGCAATGACTCTGTCCATAGCTTCGTTATACGTTGCTCTTCTGTTCTCGGAATCAAAGCTTACGACGATGTCGAATCGCATTTCCTTATTCTCTCTGTCGATATAAAAACCGTGCATCTGAAGAACGTGAGGAACCGCTAGAACGATCTTCCTAACCTTCTCGCGGTCAGCCATAGCCTCGGGGTCAGTCGTGTTCTGTGAATAAACGCCGATTGCAGTAAGCGCGACTTTATACTCGCGGTAGACGTCGATCATGATCCTTCTGGAGAGCTTATCGATCTCAGATGCAGTCATGGAATCGGAAATCTCGATGTGGATCGATCCCGTGTGTGAGTCAGGACCGTAGTCGTGAAGGATGAGGTCGTATGTGTTGATGACCTCAGGGTGCTTCTTTACGGCAGCCTTGATGTTACGGGCAAGCTCAACATCGGCGCGCTCTCCGAGGATTTTCGACATGGTCTCGGCGAGCATGGAGTAACCTGCCTTAACGATGACGAGACCGATGATGGCACCGAGCCACGCTTCAAGCGAGATTCCCGTCTTGATGTAGATGACGGCAGCCACAAGCGTCGTGGAAGAGATGGCCGAATCCATAAGCGCATCCTTACCGGAGTTTACGAGCGCATCGGACTTCGCCTTCTTGCCCACACCCGTAACGTATTTTCCGAGGATGATCTTGGCTAATACTGCACCCAGGATGATGACCAGGCTTACCGGGTTATACTCGGGAGCCACAGGATTGATGATCTTCTCGATGGACTCGGAAACGGCCTTGATACCTGCGTAAAGAACGAGGAGTGAGATTACCGTTGCCGTGATGTACTCGATTCTTCCGTAGCCGAACGGGTGCTTCCTGTCGGACTCCTTGCCTGCGAGCTTCGTGCCCGCGATGGTGATGACGGAGCTCGCCGCATCGGATACGTTGTTAATCGCATCCGTAGTGATCGCGATGGAGTGCGATGCTATACCGATAAATGCCTTAAAGCCTGCAAGCATGAAGTTGGTGATGATGCCAACCCAGCTCGCCTTTATGATCATCTTCTCTCTTTGCTGTTCCTGTGTCATTAATACCTTCCTATCTCAATCAAAGCGGCTTAAACAGAGGAATGTCAACGTCCTCAAGCTCGCCGTAGATATCGTTATCTTCATTCATGCGCAAAGCAGCGTGTGCCTTGCTGTCGTCGTTATCAAAACCGCTGTCGCCGAATTCTATGAGGAACTTTCGGGCGGAGTCGGGGCCGATGTCGTATCTTTTCGCGACGCTCTCGAAGGAGCATGCGTAGTCGTCGAAGCAGCCCTCGGTGTCGCCGATGTTGTTGGACTTATCGAGCATGGATACCGCGACGCGCAGGGCAATACCCGCAGCGAAGATAAGGACGCTAACAGTGCAAATTACCGTGTAGAAGTTGATTCCAAGCCAATACATGTTAGGATTCCTGCCTTTCCTTCGCGAACATGAAAGTCGAGCCGGACCTGGTGTCGTTCATGTTAGATCTTATCTGCTTAAGCCGCCTAAGGGCACTGCCTCCAAGCGTGAGTCCTGCGATGATAAAGCCCGAGACTATGTAGGGCGAGAACAGGTAGCTTAACAGTATTATCGGGCCGAAGAAGATGAGTAATCCCGCGAATACAAGTGCAATGAATATCGCTACCGTCAGTGCGATAAGCTTCGCTCGGTCAAACGGCATGGCACCTACGGTCTTGCCGGTCTGTCCGTTAACGAGGATCGTGTGAGGCATTCCCTTGTACCTGAAAGTGTAGAACCACGCGGGAATCATGAGGTAAACTTCCTCGCCTTCCTTGATCCTCACGGAAGGGCTCGAATTAACGACCGACTTCTTGGTCGCGTTGACGAGGCCGTGAATGACTTCTTCCCTGTACATGTCGTCGCCTCTTTTAAGGACAGCGGACCTCAGGTTCGCAGGAGACATGTCCGTGATATCGGAATAAAAGCCCGTAAGATAATCTTCGTCGAAGTCTCTTGCCTCGTTGTAATCGAAAGGCTCGAGCTTCTTTCCTATGTTGTCGTTAAATCTTAAAGAAGCGTTGCAGGGAAGGTTCTGGTAAGTCCATTCTCCCGCCTGTGCGAAATACGTTGTTCTCTTATGCTTGCCTTCCTGGACATCACCCTTCACCATGACGGCGTCGTGGAAGTCGCAGTCAACGATCCAGTAAGGAATGTAAATGCCCTTAATGTCATCAAGAGACGCATTCTTGATCTCGCTGGGAATGAACTTTCCCTTCTTAAGGTGCGTCTTGATGAGCATCTGCGCGAGGTCCTTAGTTACAGAGAAAGGGATTATGCCGTCGGGCCTTATCTCCTTCGCCACTCTGTTAAACACTACCGCCGGGCTGCCGCAGTAAACGCATATGGTGGACGCCTCAGTGTCGTTGATTACGATATCGCCGCCACACTGGGTGCAGGAATAAATACTGCAGTCGTAAGATCCTCTTGAACCATAGATATCAGAGGCCTTGGGCGCTTCCACATCCGCGAGAAGTTCTTTGGCCTCCGCGGTAATATCTTCAGGCTTAAAAGTAGCTCCGCACTTATTGCAGAACAACGCCTGTCTTTTGGGTGAGAAAGCGAGGTTTCCTCCGCAGTTTTTACATAGTGATGCCATAAGCGCCCCTCGGGTTAGTGTTTTATTTTTTTAATAATAGCGAAAGACGCCATTTTGAACAATGACGTCTTTCTTGTTAATTAGGTTTGAGGTGTCTTGTTATTGATCAGTCACCGATCTGTTAGTTGAACAGCCGCCCGTCAGATAGCCAGGCTTGCAACGTTTGTGCACTCGATGTTGCCGTTAAGGTCAGCATAGAGATAGTAGAGATTCCAGTTGTTACCGTCTACGCCTATGTAGCAGTAATTAGTACCGGATACTACCTGTGTGGAAAGGAGTGCATAAGCCGTAACTCCGTCAACGTTGAAGATCTCGGGATCTACGTAGCTGTCCTGAGCAGGTGACCAGGATCCGAGCTGTACCTCTGTGTCGGGCTGACCCAAAACAACGTCGGACGCTGTAGAAGATGCTGCGATATCGATAGCCTCGATGTCCTGAATCTGAACGCCGTCACCGATGTCTGTCATGGATACGATTGCCCAGTAAGAAGGCTCGTCGGGTGTAACAACCTGAGCTCTGCAAAGGAATACGCTCTCTACAGGGTTATCGGATGCTGTACCGAGGAAGAGGATAGGCTCGTAGCCTACGCCCATAAGACCTTCCATGCCTGTGTCGAAGAGGTTTCTGAGATCGTCTGTAATCTCAGGATTGATCTCAGCCGGCGCAGCTGCTGTCTCCTCGATTGTTGTCTCTTCAGGTGCGTTTGTCTCAGCGGGAGCCTGCTGGTCGCAAGCCGTGATAACTGAAGCACCGATTGCTGCTGTGAGTAAGATTGAAATTAACTTCTTCATATCTGTCTCCCCCTTTCTTAGTGAAAGAACTCTTAGCCTAATAGTAATCTTTACCTATGACTAAACAATGAATAATCTGTATATAACCTGTCGTTTAAGCAACACTAATGCTACAAAATGTGGACAATAATCTGAGGTTTTACTCTTTGTTTATTGTTTTCCACATCCTCTCAAGATCCGTCGCCTTGAGGTAATCTATCGCTTTTTCTATGGCTTCCATGCACGTCTTGCCGAGCGAGTCGTGAAGCATGATACTCTCAGCATCGCCCATGAAGTTTAAGTTCTTCACATCGTAGTCGGGGTCCGCGTCGAACTTGAGTGCGATGCTTTTCGCTTTGTTAAGGCACTCCTCCGCCTGCTTTCTGTCCTTCGACTTAAGCTCGATGTAGGAAAGCGCCGTCAGGTAGAAGCAGTCGTACTTGTCGAGCGCGTTGGGCTTGTTGTTCTTGCGGTACATCGCGTTCTCCTTAAGACCCGCGTCGATGAGCGCCCTCGCCTCCTCGAAACGCCCCCTTCCCACGTAGCACTTGATTTTCGTCGTCATGAGGTTGATCCTGTCGCCCATCTGCTTCACGAGCGCCTGCGTGAGGTACTCGTCTGCCTGCTTGTAGTCGCCCTTGTTCGCGAGAAGCTGGCCGATTCTGATGTCGAACATGCCGCCCGCGTTGTGTGTTTTATATATCGCGAGCGCCTCGTCCGTGTCGCCCATGAGCTGGCTTATGATCGCGAGCTGCCCGTAGATAATCGTCTCGTTGATGCTCGGGTCGCTGTTCTGCGAGATAAGCGTAATCGACTGCTCGAACAACTCCTTCGAACGCCTAAGGTACTTCTTGTTATTGGGGTTGATTCCGTACACGCCGTACATGAGCGCGCACTCGAACACAACAGCGAAGTTATGCGGGTACTTCTTGAGCGCTTTCTCCGCCTCCGAGGGTCCGTCGGGATCCATCACATACGCCATCTTCCTCAAGCGGTCCGCGAGCACCTCGATCCTGTTGTCGCGCGCCTCGAACCCTATGAGCACATCAAGGGAAGTGTCGAAGAAATCCGCCATCTCGAGTATGAGCGACAGGTCCGGCGTGGAAAGCCCTGCCTCCCACTTATGCACCGCGCCCACGGTAACGCCGAACACCTCCGCAAGCTTCTCCTGCGTAAGGCCTCTTTCCTTGCGAAAAGCTCTTATGTTAGTTGCTAAGTTGTTGTTCATTAGTGTTCTCCTTATGTGTTCTGCTGCCCGGTGTCGCGAGTTTGACGATCGCCAGTATCATGGTAAGCATTGATATAGCTGTTATGATCAGGCTTAATATCGAGCGGACGCTTGGGTTATTAAGCGCGTTGTAGTTCAGGTTAGATAACGGAAAATTATCTTGGCAGTAAAGCGTGCTCGAATTGCCTATGTTAAAAACCAGTGTACAGGTCTGACCGTTGCTGTCTTCGATTCTTAGATTGCGAACGTCTAAGTAAGGATTCCCATCCTCATCGCGAAGCCCCTCAAACTCACCGTCATCATTTACTACCAAGCCGGCAACCGCCATGCAATGGCATCTTATGCCGTCAGGGTAATAGTGGTACGCCTCTCTGATGTAAACTCCTTCTTTCAGAGTTACCTGGTTCTGTGCCGGGTTTGTCTGTAAGAGTCCGAAGATCGCCGCGATTACTGCAGCGACAGATACCAATAATGTTATCCACCAACCAATCTGCTTCATTTCCATATTCCCCTTTTGTGATCAAGACTTTCAGTATGTGTGCTTATGTCTTGATTGTATGGGCTGGGTGTGTGGAAATGAATAGATTATCAGTAGCATTAGAATAGCAGATTTTATACTGATAGTATAGGTAGGGTGCGTGTTGTTTTGTTTTGTGTTATAGTCTCCTCGGATAACAGATAGATATAAGGAGTTTTTTGTTATGTGCTTATTTTGCGACATCGCTGAACACAAGTTTGAAGCCAACATCGTATGCGAGACTGAGAAGACGATTTCTTTCTTAGATATCGCGCCCGCGAACGAAGGTCACACGCTCATCATCCCTAAGATGCATGTAGATTCAATCCTCGATCTGCCGGATGACTATGTTATGGAGATCTTAGGCGTTTCCAGAAAGATAATCAGAGCATTCAAGAAGGTCTACGGCGCAGAAGGTTACGGAGTTATGCAAAACGGCGGCAAGAACTGCGAGTTCGGCCACTTCCACTTCCATGTATTTCCCAGACTCGAGAACGACGGCTACGACTGGATCTACCCTGAGGGAGAGAAAGAAGTGTCCAAAGCCGTGGCGGCTAAGATTGCTGATGCAATGGAGTGAGTTTTTGACTTCAAGTCTGACTCAACCCCATGTTGAGTCACAATCTGAGTCAAACTATCCTGCTTACCACCCGGCTGTTGTCTCAATCATTGTCTCAGCCTCAGCTTGAGACAACAAACGAGACAAATATGCCCGTATTTTGTCTGAACTGTTGTCTCAAACCACTACTCAGACAACGAACGAGACAACAATCCTCACTCACGCGGGTTCTGCAATCACTTCGCCGCCCCACTCGACAAGGGTGAGGCCGGAGCGATCAGCAAGACAAGGGTTCATAGACTCAAGATCCTGAGGGGGCAGATCAACATAATCAGAAGATTCATACCACAGCATGTTGATGCGGACGGTTACATCAGGAGCAGGAGTAACAATTAAACCAGCAGCATCCTCATATGCACCAGTCTGGAATGTGATTACGTTGTACTCGCTGTCTTCCATCAACGGGAGCCAGTACGACATGAAGTCAGCAGTTTCCCTCTCATTAAGACCAAGCTCCGCCAATGCTTCATTCAGGAAGACTTCAGTATCACTTCCACGCACACAGAATCCTCGGCTTAAATCATAATCCATATTGAGAGTTGCCTCCCAGAAAAGGAACGGATAAGAATTGCCGTCTTCATCCTCCAGCACACCGTCAGACGAGGCAGTAACAGTCCATCCGCAGGACTCATCATAAAGCGGATAAGTGACATCAAGCTCGCCATCGAGATCAAGCATGACATTGATCAATTCATCCTCGTCATTCTCATCGTAAAGATAGATGATCGGTGCGTGGGCTCTTACAGTAGTCGCCGCATTTTTGGCTTTTTGAATATAAGTGCGAACAGACAAGACCAATACGCCGATCAACACCAAACTGATGACAAACAAGATCAGTCCAACGACAAGCTTGTCTTTCTTCTTCAAGGAGATAACGACAAACACCACCGATGCGATAACCAAGAACAAAGGAACAGTGATTGTGTTAGAAAGCAACGTCGCATGCAACGCATCTTTAACGGTGCACAAGAACCTGTTCCCGTAGTAGCTTAAAGAGAGCTGAGTATAAGACAGGAACAAGAACACTTTGATGACAAGAAACACCAGCAAAGATGAAAGGATATATACCAACTTCCAGGATCTCTCAGGATTCGACTTAAGCTTCTTCAGCACAAAATAGAGACCCACGAGAACTCCGATCTCAATAGCAATCGAGGGCAAAGATCTCAATATGACTGATGTAACTACATGAGTTTTGGCAGACTTAACCTGAGACTTAAGTTCGGCAACACTTTGAACAACCGTATCATAATCACGATTATCAACAACCTGAGTAAGAATCCTTTCGCCATAAATATCAACACGGTACTCGAAAGTTATCTCATCGCCCTGCCTTATAACCCTGTCAACTCCGTCGCTGAAGATGAATTCCGTCTCCGAATAGGCATAATAGCAACGACCGTAACCCGTGCCATCGTCAATGTAGATTTTAAGGCGGGTCCATTTACCGTCCCCGCGCGTTCTCAACGCTTGAATCTCAGTTATGTGCGCGCCGCCGGAACTTACATCATCGGAACTTTCAGCACCTGAATTATCAGAATCAGAAACCGGAACTTCGGAAATGGCATCAATGACAGCAATGCTGTAAGGATTAATCCTCTCCGCATCAAACTTACTGTAGTCGCCTAACTCGTTCTCCGACAGATCGTATTCCAAAATCCCATACTCACGCTGTATGTCCACGAACTCATTATCGATAGCAATCCCCATCCAGCTGTAATTAAAAAAGTACAACATCAGCGCAGCGAGCACCACATAAATTATCTTCTTCATATCCCTCTCTCCTATCCCGGCGGTATAAAAACTGTTAGCTTGATTATAGGAAGCGGGCCGTAACAATTGAATGCACCAACAATATAATCAGAAGAGGAATTATTATACTTACAGTATAATTTGCTCTCTTTCCTTGCTTTTTTATTAATGCGTATGTACAATCGGTTCAGCAATGAAAGTGCGTAAGTAGTCTTTCTATGACAGGTAAAGAGAGTCGTGTCACCGGCTGAAAGCACGACCCCGGGGTATTAAGATGAATTTCAACACTGGAGCGTTCTGCGAAAACGGCACACGCTGAGTAAGCAGATGCAGGCGCAGCATTAAAGGCGCGAGCAAGAGCGAAAAGCAAAAGCCAAGAAGCACTGCTTTTCGAACATGGGTGGTACCGCGAAGGTGCAGAATAAATGCGAATTCGTCCCATGGCAATGACACGTTGCCATGGGATTTTTATATGCCAGAGGCGAGAAAGAAACAGGAGGAACACATGGCGGAACTTAGCGAATTGAACGAGAAGCTTGCCCAGATCAAGGCTCAGATCGAGTCTGACCTTAAGGGCATCAATCAAGCCAAGGGTATCTATGAGTACAGAAAGAGAGTCATGGATGCAAAGGAAGGCCAGATCGGATCTCTCATGAGAGAGATGGGCAAGATCCCGAAGGAGATGAAGGCCGACTACGGTAAGAAGGTAAACGAGATCAAGACCTGGGCGCAGGAGAAGTTCGATGCACTCGATGCAGAGCTCAAGGCACAGGAGATGAAGGCACGTTATCTTCAGGAGTCCATCGACGTTACGCTTCCTTCCAAGAAGCTTAAGAAGGGTTATCTCCACCCCAACACACAGGTAAAGAACCAGATCGTCGACATCTTCGGATCCATGGGTTTCTCAGTATACGAAGGAAACGAGATCGAGACAGATCACTACAACTTCACAGCATTGAACATCCCGCAGGATCACCCTTCACGTGACATGCAGGATACATTCTATTTAAGCCCTGAGTTCCTTTTGAGAA
>CAMJGB010000035.1 GCA_946405115.1 uncultured Clostridia bacterium
GCAGATAGATACCTTCTGCTGCATACCCTTGGACAATTCCTTACCCATCTTCTTTCTCTTATCAGCAAGCTCGAATCTCTCGAGGAGCTTCTCCTTGATGGAAGGATCTTCCACCTTGTATGCACGTCTGATGAATTCAAGGTGCTCATCAACTGTGAGCGTATCGTAGAGGGCGGGAATCTCAGGGATATAACCTAACTTTCTCTTAGCCTCGAGGGAACGTGTATCAAATCCGTCAATCTCGATTGTTCCCTGATACTTAAGAAGTCCAGCGATTGACTTAATGATCGTTGACTTACCTGCACCGTTAGGTCCAAGCAAGATTCCTACTTCACCGTCATTGATAGTAAATGAAAGGTTGTCATTAGCTACGAACTTCTTGTACTTCTTTGTGACTCCATTAACTGTAAGCATAATATGCCCTCCTTAATTTCCAAAAGCATTTTAACAATCAGGCTTAAATAAAGGCACAAAGAAAGATTAAGAATTCTTAAAGATTCATTTCTATACTGAATAACTGTATTACGGATGAATCATGTAAAGTGCTCCAGCGTGCAGCGATACTTCTGCGAGGGCTATTATCGCAAGCAAAATCGCGACCAACACACCGATCTTCACCAGAAAACCTGCTTTCTGGCTATTAGCAAACTGCCTGTGCTTTCCGGTCGTAAATACAATGCCAATTACAGAAAGAGCCATAGTAATGTACGCCATTATGGATGCAGGGCCGATAAGTCCTGAGAGAATTTGCACCGTAATGAAGCGCGAGTCATAAATGCCATTCGCCCTTATAAGCATCAACGCAGAGACTAACTCCATTATCACGAGAAACACGGATACTATAAGGAGTGATACACTCGTTGTCTTTACCCATTTTTTAATACTCTCTGTCTGCATGTTAGAATAGTCGGCCATCTTTACCGCAACATCTTTTATTTCGCTGTTCATGTTTATGTCTTTCCTTTCACCATCGATAATGTCGCGTACATCCACATCGTACATTTCTGCAATATCAACAATAAGAGATATATCCGGCATATATGCCCCTGTCTCCCACCTTGATATAGTTCTTCCCGATACTCCGAGTTTACCTGCGACCTGTTCCTGCGTCAGATTCTTTTCTTTACGCAATTCTTTTAAGAAGCTTCCTATTTTCTTCTGGTCCATTCGCTTCCTCCTTTCTTGCAAAAAATCTAATGCAAAAGCCGTGATAAAAACACGACATAAACAGCGAATTCCCGAATACGACAAAATTGTCGTGTCCGGGAACAATTATAACTTTAATTTATTGGAACCCCTATTTACTGTTTGACGGCATACCTGATAATTAAATTATAGATACATCATTCCTTACTGAATATTCGCCATGAGACTAATATAAGCAACGCCCATATGATACCGTATGTTAATGCTAGAATACCGATAAGTACAGTAAGAACTGCATTGATGTTATCGGCAAATGACGCAGTCACCATGCCCGTTATTACTTCCGACGGAATCATGCCGAGGAACAGCAGCGCGAGCATCATGACATAACGCACGAACATCATCGAGAACTTACCGAACTGGCGAAGAAGTCTTACACAGATGATGCCGACAGTCTGCGACAGAAGGTCGAATGCCGTCATAAGTAAAGTAAACGTTATCATGGGCAGAATACCGAACTCATTCCATGCGACGAGCTTTATCATGAGCGTGCACAGCACCGCATCGAAAAGCATCTCGGGTACATCAGCAAGAATACACATCGCAAGCTTGCGTGAAGCCTTCTCGGGGATGATAAAGAAGTACGGCCTTCCGAGTTCCATTACGGTCTTGCCTCCGCCGAATACGATTGAGTTAAGAACCATCATGGTAGTCATGCCGATGACGATTACCAATACATCGAGTTCCTCGGAGATAATGCTGTCTGCGATAACAAGAACTATAAGTGCGAATATCCTGTAGATCATCGCGACTTTGTTTATGAAGAACAGCTTGGAAGTTCTTAAGTTCTCGAACAGGTGCATGTGGAAAAATGCAGTTGATCCCCAGCCGCGCTTGTATACTTCCTTTCCTACTTTCGCAGTTCTTGCGATTCCGGTATTAACTGCCTCTACCCCGGCCTTACTTGCTTCAACGATCTCAAGTATCCTGCCGGTGCTTAAGGCAGCCGTCTCGTAGAAGTCGAACTTTCCCTTAAGGTAAAGAACCGCGACCAGGATTACTATGCATGCATAAAGAGCGAACACAATCGGAAAGTATGAGTAAACGCCTCTTAAGATTCCCTTGTAGATAAGCCCCACCCATCCTGCTATAGGGAAAGCATCGGACCAGATGGAATTGCCCGAAGTTCTCATGATGATGAGAAGGCTCTCCTCGCGAAGCACGGCAAACGAACCATAGCTTGCGATCATGTCGCTTATCACAACATAGAACAGGATGAAGTGCATCACGAACAGAAGCACTACTGCAACTACCTTAACCCCGACATTGTCCATGAACCGTGCACTGATGAATGAGGTAATAAGGAACGTCAGCGACATTATGAAGAAAGCTTCGGTGACAAATGCAACGCAGTCCCTCGTGGTAAACCCTATCCACCAGCTTAGTATCGGTGAGTTAACGCACATGAGCCATAAGAATACGAGCAGACTTCCGATGCCGTACGGGAACGATACGATGAGATTAAAGACTCTCGTAAACGGGGCCGCGAACTGAAACGTCATGTCCGCAGGATGGTACCCGAGGACACCGCTTCTAAAGCCCGTTACAAATGCGTAGTCGAAGCAGATTATAAGAAGAATGGACATGATGCCCAGTACCGTCTCATTGTCTCTCGGAACTATATGGATCTGAATCTTATCTAAGTATGCGACCGTAAAAATCGCACTTAAAATGCCGACAACAGCAACGATGTCGGCAATAGGTTTACGTTTTATTGTTATAAGCAGTCTGTAAAAGTAAGCGCTCACTTATTCTTAATGTATTCGTCGATACCCTTGGCTGCAGCCTTACCTGCACCCATGGCAAGAATAACAGTAGCAGCACCGGTAACAGCGTCACCGCCTGCGAAGACACCGTCCTTGGATGTCTTACCGAACTCCTCGTCTGCTACGATGCACTTCCACTTGTTGGTCTCGAGACCTTCAGTTGTGGATGCGATGAGAGGGTTAGGTGAAGTACCGAGAGCCATGATGACTGCATCAGTCTCAAGTTCAAACTCGGAACCTTCGATAACTACAGGTCTTCTTCTGCCGGAAGCATCAGGCTCACCGAGCTCCATTCTTACGCACTTCATACCGCGAACGTTGTTGTCGTCATCTGTGAGGATCTCGACAGGGTTCGTGAGAAGCTCGAACTTGATGCCCTCTTCCTTGGCATGCTCAACTTCCTCTGCTCTTGCGGGAAGCTCTGCAGCAGATCTTCTGTAAACGATAGTAGTCTCAGCTCCAAGTCTCAAAGCTGTTCTTGCAGCATCCATTGCTACGTTACCGCCGCCTACTACTGCAACCTTGGAAGGCTTGAAGATAGGAGTATCTGAATCGTCTCTGAAGGCCTTCATCAAGTTGTTACGTGTAAGGTACTCGTTAGCTGAGAATACACCCTTGGCATTCTCGCCGGGAATCTTCATGAACATGGGAAGTCCTGCACCGGAACCAATGAATACAGCCTCGAATCCCTCATTCTCCATGAGCTCATCGATTGTTACGGACTTACCTACTACAACGTTAGTCTCGATCTTAACACCGAGGCTCTTAACGTTCTCAACTTCGGGAGCTACTACCTTCTCCTTAGGGAGACGGAACTCGGGGATACCGTAAGTAAGAACTCCGCCTGCTTCGTGAAGCGCCTCGAAAATAGTTACGTCGTAACCGAGCTTAGCAAGGTCGCCTGCACATGTAAGACCTGCAGGGCCTGAACCGATAACTGCGATCTTGTGTCCATTGGAAGGCTTGTCAGTCTTCATCTTCATGCCGAGTTCCTTAGCCTTGTCAGCTACGTATCTCTCAAGCTTACCGATAGAAACGGCATCACCCTTAATTCCTCTGATGCACTGAGCCTCACACTGAGTCTCCTGAGGACATACACGTCCGCATACAGCAGGAAGTGAAGATGATTCAGTTAAGATCTCATATGACTTCTGAAGATCTCCGTCCTTCAAAGCTGTTACGAAGCCGGGAATGTTGATGGATACAGGACATCCGTTAACGCATCTGGGGTTCTTGCAGTTAAGGCATCTTGCTGCCTCCAAAGCTGCTTCTTCATCTGTATAGCCAAGGCAGACCTCTTCAAAGTTAGTTGCTCTGACCTTAGGGTCCTGCTCGCTTATAGGTACTCTGTCAAATCCGGGTGCGCCCATTACTTGTCACCTCCGCAATTACCGCATCCGCCGTGATGCGTTTTTCCTTCCTGAAGTGCAAGAAGAGCTTCGCCCTCCTGCGTCTTATAAAGTCTCATTCTGCCCATAGCCTCATCGAAGTTAACGAGGTAACCGTCGAACTCAGGTCCGTCGATGCAGGCGAACTTTGTCTCGTCGCCGACTGTAAGTCTGCAAGCACCGCACATTCCTGTTCCGTCAACCATGATAGGGTTCATGGAAACGATTGTGGGGATATTGAACTTCTTTGTTGTGAGCACGCAGAACTTCATCATGATCATAGGTCCGATAGCGACACAAAGATCATACTGCTTGCCCTCAGCTACGAGGTCTTCGATAACCTTCGTAACCATACCGGAACGGCCATAAGAACCGTCATCTGTTGTGATATAGAGATTGCCTGCTACCTTGCTCATCTCCTCCTCGAGGATAACGAGATCCTTGGTCTTGGCACCGACGATAACGTCAGCAGCGATGCCGTGCTCATGGAGCCACTTAACCTGAGGATATACGGGTGCAGTTCCGAGGCCGCCTGCAACGAAGAGGATCTTCTTGTTCTTAACAGTCTCGAAGTCGTCAGTGATCAGCTCTGAAGGCTTGCCCAAAGGCCCTGCAAAATCATGGAAACTGTCACCTTCGTTAAGTTCCATCATTCTCTTAGTGGAAGCGCCGATCGTCTGAACAACGATGGTAATAGTACCGGCTTCACGGTCGTAGTCACAAATTGTAAGAGGGATTCTCTCTCCCATCTCATCGATTCTAACAATGATGAACTGTCCCGGCTGGCAATACTGCGCAACACGAGGAGCCTCGACATCCATAAGGAAGATCGAGGGACACAGCACCTGCTTCTTCTTTATAAGGTACATAAGTGATGGAACCTCCTGCTCAAAGGCATAAACTTCTTGAATTTTAACACTTATTGTTAAGTGAGTTCAATTACTTATTAGAAGAAAAACGGAGGGAACAGCATCGACAGGGTCTTAAGAATGGGACTATATACCGATACGTTAATGATCACTCCGCCGAACAGGAATGACAGGATGAGGTATGTGGGCAGGACAGCAGCAAACATGCTGCTCTTCTTAGCCTGTCCGGGAAGCGCCGCCACGATGGAAGCAACTATGAATGCAACGAAGATTACCGCAAGCGAATAGATGAGTACATGAATGAACGAGAAGTCCAGACCTGCAATTAAGAAGCTTACGATTGATATGAGCATGACGGGGATTACGTGTACCGCAGGAAGAATGAGACCCATGAAGAATCTTCCTCCCCTGCTCATGCGGATATAAAGCTTGTTGTCACAGTCGTTAAGATAAGACAGTGCTCCGATGAGAGCTGCCATCCAAAGGAAGAATCCCGCGAACTTATAAACCGGGATCGGTATCTTCTCAACGTTTGTGATCTCGTTATAATCAGTGGACAGACTCTCAAGTCTGTAGATGGTATTGCCCTCGATATAGGTATCGAATATTCTTCTCGCAGCATCGGCATAACCAGCGGGGAATTCCACGTCAGAGTTATCGATCGTATTAGTCATTACATGAACTGCGAAGTAAGGGAACAGCTTCATGAATACTTCCTCGGAAGACATCAAAGGCAGTGTGGAAGAAGGCGTCGTGATAACCGTAATGTCAGGCATTCTTCTCATGTTGCCGCTGTTCTCCATAAGACCTTCAGGAAGGATGAATCCCGTGTTGCACTTACCTGCAGCGATATCGGAATACATCTCGGTCTCGCTTCCTACCTCGTAGAACTCGAATACCGAACCCATTTCACAAATGTCTTCAACAGCCTGTGCCGTATCCTCGGAATCATCGAGGTTTAAGATGGCAACGGGTATGTAAGCCGAAGACTCATTCGCAGGCATAAACACCATAACAAGAGCAAGCGCGATAAGAATCACAGCCATGCCGTAGATGTACGGGTTCATGAAACTTCTTTTCATTGAGAGGCGCAGACGGTTAAAGAAAATCTTCATCAAAACATGGCCTCCATAGTAAAGTCGATAAGGTAGCGAAGCGGATTATATACCGCTCCCTCCTGCAGGAACTTAGGCAGGAACTCCAAAGGAAGAAGTCCGCCTGCCATATAGATAAGCACGGTAAACACAGCAAAAGAAATGTATGCCGCTGATACAGGCGACTTAAAGATATAGCTGATGCCTGTAACGATAAGTGCGATTATGACAATGATCGGAACAATGTAAACAAGGGACATTGCATCGATACCGATCTTGGTAAAGAACAAAAGTCCCAATGCGATGATCGCATAAGCTATGTACATCATGAAAGCAACGCTGAAGCCTTCGGTTAAGAACATTCTCCAGGGCGCTATGCCGGACAGCTTTCCCCTTGCGATGAACGCAGGGTTCGATCCTTTGCAAAAGTATGCGAATACGAATACTGAAAGATGGAAAACATAGACCAACGCAGAAGCTGCGATCTTCTGTGTAAGAGTGAACTCAGAGATATCGTCGATCGTCTCGTAAGTAAACACATTCATTCGATCGAGCGCATAGCCTAATTCATCAACTCTTATCGTATCTGCAAGAGTTGCAGTATCACTGCTGTCGATATCGTATTCGTAGCAGATCGTGTATGCGGCCTGAGTTGCAGCCTGCCCTACTCCGAGGTCATTGGCAAGAACGAGCATAACGTCATTAACGACATGCTCATCGAATGTATCTGCCGACTTAAATACGAGTTCAACCTCAGGGTTCTCACCGGAGAAGATTCCGGATGCGAAGTTCGAAGGGATAATGAGGCCGCAGCTTACGTCACCTCCGTCAACGGCATCTCTGACATCTTCCTCAGAGTCAAACTCAATGAAGCTTACCGTATCCTCGATACTGCTCATGTTAGAAATGACACCGAAGCCGGCAGCATTAAGAGTCGAATCATTAGGAAGATAATAAGCAACCTTTACGGCAGAGAATGTTCCGTCCTTAAAGAGGACATTCTCACCGAAGAATGCGATTGCCATTGCAGTTAATCCCAATGCGAGGAAATACGCAGTTACGTAAGGGAGAAACGCCAGTATCCTTTTGAACGCTACTTTAATCATTAACTATTTCTGTTACAGGTCTGGACTTATCAGCTTCGACCATCTTACCGCCCTTCAAGTGATAGATCTTATCGCAGTGCTTGAAGACAGCCTCATCGTGACTTGCGATGAAGATGATGCCGCCCTTAGCCTTAAATGCGTCGAGAAACTTCAGGATGTCGCTCTTGGCAGGAATATCGAGAGCTGCCAAAGGCTCATCGAGAAGAAGGATATCGGGACCCGTGATGATTACGGAAGCTAATGCAAGCTTCTTCTTCATTCCTCCGGACATATTACGAACCTTCACGTTAAGGAAGTCTGCAACCTTAAGTACCGAAAGTTCAGGACCGTTAAGGGCAGCGATTATATCCTGCTTTTTCATGGAGGTCCACATGAGGATGTTATCGTAAGCCGTAAGCTCATCGATAAGGGCATTCTCCTGGGTGACAAAACCTGTCTTGCCTTCGGAATAGACCTTGCCTGAAGCAGGCTTCTTCAAGCCTCCGATTACGGACAAAAGTGATGACTTACCGGAGCCGTTAAGGCCCAAAAGTCCGATGCACTCGCCCTTCTCGGCATGAATATTAACATCAGAAAGTACAGTCTTCTTGTACTTAACGGAAACATTATCAATAGTTACCATCTTAGCCTCCCGGAAGTTCACCGTACAGAAGATCCATATCGACATAAGCATCGATACCGGGGATCGATCCCGTACAGCTTTGCTGCCACATAACGTAATTACCGGAGTAATCCGTCTGTGAAGTATAGTGAGCAAGCCATACATTCTCGGCATAATCATCCCAGATAATCTCGAGAACGAACTTACTTGCATAAAGCATGCTTGTCATGCCTCTTGCCTCTACTCTCGCATCGAAAGCTCTGTAGAGTGCGTTAAGGTCATCGATACTTAGGCCGTACTTTTGGAAATTGTCGTAGAAGTTCTCCCAGTCAAATACGATGGGAAGATCTACATCATAATCAGCCGTAAGGTCACAGATAAGGTCTGCAAGATTCTCGACAGCCTCTATCTCATTATCTGATGTGTAAACATAAACACCTACTGGAATACCTGCCGCAGTTGCACCTTCCATATTGCTTACGAAGTAATCGTCCTGATGGAACTCGCCTGCGGAAGACCAGCCTGCTCTTATGATCGCGAACTCGCATCCTGAAGCGGCAACCGTATTCCAGTCGATATTGCCCTGCCAATGTGATACGTCAATTCCGTAATGAACCTCTGAACCCTGATATGAATTCATGAATGTCTCGAATGATGTAGCATCATCAGTAGTATAGCCGCCTGTGTAGGCCTGAGTGGCTCCGGGTTCTACAGGCTCGCTTACATAGACAGTGATCTGGTCATTCGCGGAATTGCCTGCATCATCAGTGATGAACAGATTCAAATGATAAGTTCCGGCCGTTGCCATATCAACGGAGCCTTCGATCTCAAGATCAACATCAGAATCGTGGTCATCAATGTAGCTTATGTAATTATTGACATCGAACTCGTTGCCTACGGTTACGTAGACATCTCTGCTAATGTTCATAAAGAAAGGGGCGGCGACATCAACTACAGGCTCTGTCTCGGCTGTAGTCTCTTCCGTAGGTTCTGCCGTCTCAAAAGTTTCTTCCGTCTCTACGGGTACGGCTTCCGTCTCGGTTACATCGATATCGTATCCGTCCCCGGGTTCACTTGCACCGCGGCCCTGAACGCAGCAGCAAAGCACCGTTACAGACAGGACTGCTGATATAAAAGATATAAATATTTTTTTCTTCATAGCAGTTATTATATAATATCTCTATGCAAAATCGAACAAAAAGACTTACAGGTCCCCAGATAACGCTGGTGGGATTTCTTATATTGGTTCTGACAGGCGCCGTCCTGCTTATGTTACCCATATCTTCAAAAGACAGAACCTTCACTCCTTTTATCGACTCATTATTCACTTCAGTATCGGCAGGATGCGTTACCGGACTCATCGTTAAAGATACTCAGACTTCATGGTCTTTATTCGGTCAGGTGATCATCCTTCTTCTTATCCAGATCGGCGGAATGGGCGTCATCACAATGACCACACTCTTTATGATGTTCACGGGCAAGAAGATCGATCTTCGTTCAAGAGCTGCCATGCAGGAAGCCGTTTCCGCTCCTAACATCGGCGGTATCGCGAAGCTTACACACTTCATCATGAAGGGAACGCTGCTTTTCGAAGGAATCGGTGCTGTACTCGTAATGCCCGTCTTCATCAAGGACTTCGGTGTTGCTAAGGGCATCTGGTACTCGATATTCATGTCGATCTCCGCTTTCTGCAATGCGGGCTTCGACCTCATGGGATCCAAGGGCGAATGCTCTTCCCTCACCTACTACGCAGACAACCCTGTAGTAAACATCGTATTCATATTCCTGATCCTCACGGGAGGCTTGGGCTTCCTTACATGGGCCGACATCAAGACATACGGGTTCAAGTTCAAGCGCTACAGCACACAGAGCAAGGTAATCCTCGTAGCTGAGGTAATACTCGTAGTGTTCCCTGCGCTTTACTTCTACTTCTTCGAGCTTGCAGAAGAGCCCACGGGCGCACGCATCCTCGAGTCCGTCTTCACTGCAGTAAGCCCACGTACAGCGGGCTTTAACACAATTGACTACAACGAATTCTCCGGAGGCGGCATCGCCATCTCCATCATGCTCATGCTAATAGGAGGTGCACCGGGTTCCACTGCTGGCGGTATGAAGATCACTACGATCTGCGTACTTTGGGCAGCAATGATCTGCGTATTCCGCCGCGAAAAGGCACCGGCCTTCTTCAAGCGCCGCATCACACCCGACACTGTTATTAATGCTGTTGCAGTATTCCTTCTCGACCTGCAGCTTTTCCTCTTCGGCGGAATTGCCATCTCAGTCATCGAGAAGCTTCCTTTGGTACAGACATTCTTCGAATGTGCATCAGCGGTTGCTACAGTAGGACTTACGATGGGCATTACGTCATCACTCGGAGCAGTGTCCAAGATGATACTCATTATCATCATGTTCGGCGGCAGAGTCGGCGGTCTTACGCTCGTATTCGCAGCCACCATAAGAAAGAACTCAATCAACGACAAATATCCCGCAGATCAAATCGCGGTAGGATAAGAAACCTTTAGGAGGGATCTATGAAGAACATACTCGTAATCGGCGCAGGAAGATTCGGAACTTATATTATTCAGCAGTTCGCGAAGCAGGGTGATGAGATTCTCGTCATTGACAAGAAGGAATCAAGAATGGAGAAGGTTCTCCCCTTCGTAACTTCAAGCCTTATCGGTGATTCGGCTGATCCCGACTTCATGAAGAACGTCGGCGTTAATAACTTTGATATCTGCATCGTCGCGATCGGCGATGATTTCCAGAATTCACTCGAGACCACTTCCCTTCTCAAGGAGCTCGGTGCAAAGCACGTAATCTCAAGAGCATCAAGGGATGTTCACGAGAAGTTCCTTCTGAAGAACGGTGCCGACGAAGTAGTTTATCCCGAAAAAAATATGGCGGAATGGACCGCCATACGTCATAGTTCAAATACGATCAAGGATTACATCCCCGTGCCGGGTGATTACTCCATCTTCGAAGTTGATGTTCCGAAGTCTTGGATCGGCAAGTCAATGATCGATCTTAAGATCCGCCAGAAGATGCGTCTTAATATCCTGTCTGTTAGTTCCGGTTCAGGAGTTAACCTCGACTATGATCCGGCACTTCCGTTTGAGGAAGGCCAGACGATCATGGTACTCGGAAGCGACAACGACTTAAGAAAGCACTTAGGCCTCGCTTATTAATGACCAAAGGGATTGTTGAGAGCCTCAACAGTCGCCTGGAATGCCTGAGTAGTCTCATCAAGTCTCTCGATAGTATCGTTAAGGTGTTCGATATCAATGGAATCGATCTTCTCCATTGTTGTGCTGACGCCGTCTGCTGCATTCTCTGTTAATGCCTTAAGCTGATCAGCCATGCCTACGAGGTCTGCGCTGTGGATGTCATTTGCTACTTCATTGAGCGTAGTGATTGCAGAGTCAGCCTTAACGTAGATTGCATTGATCTTGTTGTTTATATTGTTTATCAGAAGTACAACTGCCAAAGCGATTACAGCTGCACTTGCAGCCATGATAACTGCTGCGATGGTACGGACATTATCCTTCACTGCATCTCGCTTGTTATCCTTCTTCATCTCCTCCTTAATGTCGCTTAAGTGCTCATTAAGATCTGCTGTTGTATCCTTCTTGATTTCTTCTGACATTTTGTTTTCCTCCGTCATATTGTGTTATTTAATTTTCTCAAAATATGAAGCATCGTGATTGCACCAGGGGCACATAAAATCAGCGGGTAACTCATCGCCTTCGTAGATATATCCGCAGACCGTACATACGAATCCCTTGGACTTGTTATCTGAAGCGGGCTTGGACTTGATATTCTTCTGATAGTAAGAATATGTCGCACTCTCCTTATCGGACAAAACCTCGCAGTCAGTAACATCCGCTAGGAACAATGTATGCGTTCCGAGATCCGTTGAAGATACGACGCTTGCACTTATGAATGCATTGGTCTCTTCCCCTGCGATATAGACGAGGCCGTTATCTGACCTTGATATCTCGATCTCCTCCATCTTGTCCACATCACGGCCGCTTTGCATGCCCCAGTGCTTATATGTGGAGAACTTGGAGTCTTCGGACAATACCGATACGTTGAATTTACCGGTATTTAAGACCATGTCATGTGTGAGGTTATTCTTGTTGATCGCTACGATAATCCTATTGGGTTCTGTAGTAACCTG
>CAMJGB010000036.1 GCA_946405115.1 uncultured Clostridia bacterium
GACCGCATCTTTCAGCCTCTTCCTTGATGGAATCCTGAGCCTGCTTCTTTGTACCAACGAAAAGGATATCACCCTTCTCTGCTACTGCCTTCATTGCGTCATAAGCCTCGTCAATCTTCTTGACTGTCTTCTGAAGGTCGATGATGTGGATTGTGTTTCTCTCAGTGAAGATGTACTCCTTCATCTTAGGGTTCCATCTTCTTGTCTGATGACCAAAGTGCACGCCTGCTTCGAGCAGCTGCTTCATTAAAATAACTGGCATAAAAATATCCTCCTTGTTTTTCTTCCGTAAGGCCTGACTTTCCCTGAAAGCACAAAGATTTTTCGCCTCACGTGTTTTTTATGCCCGAGTATATTAACAAATAGAGTCTTTTCAATCAAGCAATTTCTTCAATTTAGGCTTATTATATGTACGGAAAGAGAGGAAACCATGTCAAATTCAGCTAATTTAACCGCATTTCAGTCAGAATTTCTTAAGAAACTTATATCCATACGATCTGTCGGCTCAACTCCCGAAGAAGGCGCCCCCTACGGCAAAAAGAACCGAGAAGCACTCGACTTCTTCCTTAACGAAGCTCAAAAAGCAGGATTTAGGACGGGCGTTGTAGGTGACCGTGCGGGCTTTGTGGAATTCGGAAGCGGCGACAAACTCATGGGAATCGTCTGTCACCTTGATGTAGTACCCGAAGGCGAAGGATGGGAAACAGATCCTTTCGAGCTGACAGTAAAGAACGGCATTATGTACGGAAGAGGCATCATCGACGATAAAGGTCCTGCCGCAGCTTCATTCTTTGCCATGAAAGATCTTCTTGATGAAGGTAAGATTCCTGAAGGTTACCGCGTAAGGCTCATTCTCGGAACAGACGAAGAGCGCACATGTGAATGCGTGGAATACTATGCCGAGCACGATGAGGTACCTGATTTTGCCATAACTCCCGATGCGCAGTTTCCAGTTATCTACTGTGAGAAAAGCATCCTTCATGTTATAGTATCGGGCCCTGCTGTTCAGGGCTTCACGGCTGACGGAGGTTCTGCAGCAAACATGGTACCCGCAAAGGCAAAGTGCCTTGTTGATATTGATGAGATCCTTGTTACGGGTAAAGCTGCACATGCATCAAGACCGGAACAGGGAGTTAATGCGATCAGTCTTCTTGCAGATGCAGTTGAAGGCTTCGGCTATGATCTTAATGAATATCCCATAATTAAGTTCATTAAGGATTTCGACGGATTCGAGTTCACGGGATGCCGTGTTGCCGACGAGTCCGGTAAGCTTACTTCCAACATCGGATTGCTTAAGGCTGACAGCGAAGGCTGTTCTCTTGTAATTGATTTCAGAATCCCCTACTCCTACGAGATAAACGATGCTGTAGAGAATCTTAAGAAGAAGGCTTCAGAATACGGTCTTGAGGTTGCCATTGATACCGTCATGGAATCTATCTGCAAAGACAGACATTCACCCGAGATCAAGAAGCTCACAAACATCTGGAAAGAGCACATGGATCAGTTCACCGGATTTAAAGAAGAATACAGAGATAAGTATACGGAAGCAATCGCTATCGGCGGCGGTACTTATGCACGCCATATTCCGAACACCATTGCATTCGGTCCGCAGGCACCCTGGCAGGAAGATAAATGCCATCAGGCTAACGAATCAGTAGCGATAACCGATTACATACAATGGATTAATATTATTATAGAAGTAATAGAAACATACGAATAAATTAAGAACCAAAAAAGATCCTGCAGTCGCAGGATCTTTTAATTATATCTATATGATATCCGTTATCAGAACTCAGAAGGAAGTTCGAGAGTTCTCTCCTTGTTAAGCTTTGTACAAATCTCAACAAACTTATCAAGAGGAACATTTCTTACCTGCTTGTTGGAGCCTCTTACGTTTACGGAAACTTCGTTAGCAGCAGCCTCCTCATTACCGAGAACAAGGATATAAGGATCCTTCATGTTCTTAAATCTCTTGATCTTGTCTCTCATGTTGATATCGCTATAATCAACCTCAACACGGATGCCTGCTTCCTTCAAAGCAGTCTCAACCTTCTTAGCATACTCGTTGTGCTCTTCTCTGATAGGTACGATAGCTACCTGGAAAGGATTGAGCCAGAAAGGATATGCGCCCTTGAAGTGCTCTGTGATGATTCCGATAAATCTCTCCAAAGATCCGAAGATAGCTCTGTGGATAACGATAGGCATCTTCTGGGAACCGTCCTGATCTACATATGTAAGCTCGAAGTTATGAGGGAGCTGGAAGTCAAGCTGAACTGTACCGCACTGCCACTCACGTCCGAGTGCATCCTTGATCTGAAGGTCGATCTTCGGTCCGTAGAATGCACCGTCTCCCTCATTGATCTCGTAGTTGCCCTCACCATACTTCTCGTCGAGGATCTCCTTCAAAGCAGCTTCTGCTCTGTTCCAGGACTCGATATCACCCATGAAGTCCTCAGGTCTTGTGGAGAACTCAGCACGGTATGTAAGACCGAATGTGTTGTAGATCTCATCTGCGATGGAGATAACGTCCTTGATCTCATCCTTGATCTGAGCCTCTGTTACGAATGTATGGTCATCGTCCTGACGGAACTCCTGAACTCTGAACAAACCGTTCATCTGTCCGGACTTCTCCTTACGGTGAAGAACGTCATACTCGGAGTATCTGATAGGAAGCTCCTTATAAGAGTGCATTGTTCTCTTGTACTCGATCATGGCATTAGGGCAGTTCATAGGCTTAGCAGCCATTGTGTCCTCAGCCTCGATGGAGAACTGTGCTGTCTCGTCAGAAGATACTGCATCAGTAGCCTCTGTGCCCTGTGTCTTACCGGGAACGATGAACATATTGTTTACGTAATGAGCCCAGTGACCGGAAATGAGCCAGAGCTTCTTGTTATTGATCAAAGGAGCTGAGATCTCATTGTAGTCATGCTTAGCCTGAAGCTCACGGGAATACTTCATAAGCTGGGAATACATTGTCCATCCCCTCGGGAGCCAGTAAGCCATACCGGGAGCTGTGTCTCTGAACATGAACATGTCGAGAGCAACACCGATCTTCTTGTGGTCTCTCTCCTGAGCTTCCTTAAGCCATGTAAGGTGAGCCTTGAGCTCGTCCTTGGAAGGGAATGCAAACAGATAGATTCTCTGAAGCTGATCTCTCTTCTCATCTCCTCTCCAGTAAGCACCGGAAACGTTCTTGATCTGGAAAGCAGCCTGGAAAAGAGCCTGTGAATTATCGATATGAGGTCCGCGGCAAAGATCTACAAAGTCGTCGCCTGTATAGTAAACGGTAATGAGTTCGTCCTCGGGGAGGTCATTAATAAGTTCTGTCTTGAACTTCTGATCCTTAAATATCTCCAAAGCCTCAGCTCTGGAAACTTCCTTACGTGTCCAATCTTCTCTTCTCTTGATGATCTCACGCATCTTATCCTCGATGACCTTGATATCTTCTTCACTTACAGGCCTCGGGAGTGTGAAATCATAGTAGCAGCCGTCTGCGATCTCAGGACCGATGGCATACTGAACATTCTCCTTGCCATAGATCTCGATAACAGCCTTAGCCATTATATGTGCCAAAGAATGACGATAAACACTCAAAAACTCTTCGCGTTCCATTAGAACCTCCTAATAATATGCTTATTAAGCGCGTCAATAAATACTACACTCTTAAGGATAAAACGGCAAGACTTAAGTCAGACAGTAAATTCCAAATCCTCGCCCGAAGTAGGATGTTTGAACGCAAGATAGCAGGATTGGAGACCGATTCCGTCTGGATTATGCCTGCCGCCGTACTTCACGTCGCCGTCCAGAGGATGTCCTATGTGGGCAAACTGAGCCCTTATCTGATGTGATCTTCCGGTAAGAAGCTTAACATCAACAGTAGTAAACCCATCTTCAAAAGCTCCTGCTTTATACATAAGCTCGCATCTTTTGCTTCCCGGCGCCTCTTTATCGTATACGGTTACCCTGTTGGCACGCTCGTCCTTAACAAGGTAGTTTACAAGCTTTCCTTCGCCTTCGAGCCTGCCATGAACCCTTGCCCTGTATCTTTTCGAGAAGGTGCCCTTCCTTATCTGCTCCGAAAGCCTTGAAGCGCACTTGCTTGTTCTCGCGAACACCATTACGCCCGACACGTTGCGGTCGAGCCTGTGAACGAGCCCGAGGTATACGTTTCCGGGCTTGTTGTACTTGTCCTTGATGTAAGCTTTAAGGTACGTAAGCATGTCAGGAGCATCCGAGCCGTCAGACTGAGAAAGGTATCCTGAAGGTTTAAATGCCACCAGAAGGTGATTGTCTTCAAATATTATGCGAGGGGTGTCCATCTGGAAGCCTGTCCGCAAGGAAGATTAAGATCCATATGCGTTACAGGAAGGCCGAGCTCGTCACTTACGGTCTTGCCGCCGAACTTAGTTCCGCAGGTAAGGTTAAGCACATTGCCTACAGCATTGGCGCCAAGTTCCGTCGCATAGGAACTGATTATCACAAACAAAGGATTATCCGACAGCAAAAGTGCTGTGCGGGACACGAATTCATACAGAGATTTCTCTATCTCCCAAAGTTCTCCCGTAGGGCCTCTTCCGTACTTGGGAGGATCCATGATAATGCCGTCATACTTTCTGCCGCGCCTTATCTCGCGTTCTACGAACTTACGACAGTCTTCGTTAATGAAACGAACGTAAGATGACTCGAGGCCGCTTGCAACGATATTCTCCTTGGCACGTGCGATCATGCCCTTGCTCGAGTCTACATGCACTACTTCTGCAGCACCGTGGCATGCAGCTGCACATGTGGCAGCTCCGGTATAAGCGAAAAGATTAAGTATCTTGATATCATCTCTTCCTGATTTAACTGCATCTGAGATGAGCTTGCCCGCGAAGTCCCAGTTCGAGGCCTGTTCAGGGAATAATCCCGTATGCTTAAAGGATGTAGGCTCGATAATGAACTTAAGCTGTTTACCTAAAGTGTTGTAACCGATGGTCCAACTTCCCGGCATGGACTTAAGTTTCTGCCAAGCGCCGCCTCCCGTGCTGCTTCTTATGTAAAGGGCATCGGGCTTCGGGATATCGTCCCATGTTGCTTCTTTGCCTTCTGCAAACACAGGCCAGACAGCCTGGGGATCGGGACGTCTTAATAATACGTCTCCCCAACGCTCATACTTCTCCTGAGCGCCCGCATAGAGGACTTCAAAATCTTTCCAATTGTCAGCGACAAACATCAGTTAACTGTGACAGGAACGGATGTAGCAACAACATTGCCGTCGTATGTGAGTTCCAATGTGTAAGATCCGCGGTTATATGTCTGTCCCCAGAACTCGCAATAAGCGATGGATCCGCCGTTGGTATTGACCTCAAGAGTCTGAATAACGGTATCATTCTGGATGAGGTTAGCCTCGAATGTAAGATACATAGGTCTGTCGAAGTATACGCAGCAAGTGAGGGCCTCAGGAACTCCGCTGATCGTGTTGCTGCTTAAAGGTGTGGACATCAAAGGCTCATACCAAACAGTATCTACGAGACACTCTTCGAAGAAAGGCTCATAGTAGGAAGTCGGCATACCGTACTCGTCAACGAAGATCAAAGACTCATAGGGCTCAAAGAACAGGGAAACAAGCTCGGAAACGTCATCAACCTTCCAATCGCCCTTCTTGCTTGAAAGAACGATAGTGATCTTAACTTCATCAGTGTCGCAGTCTCCGAGGAATTCGGAAACCTCGTCAACCGTGCCCATGGGGATGTCATCTACGATAAGGACATTGCTGAATGTAACGGGGATCTTGGCAGTTGTTCTGTCACTGTTGATCTTAGGCTCACCGATCTCGTAAGAAGAAGCATCAATTCCGTTAAGTGCAAATGTAAGGCTGTCTTCGAGCATCTCGGGGATCTCATAATCGGATACATAATCTGCAAGGCCGTTAACCGGATCAGCGTAGAAGGCATCCAGAACCTCTGTAAGATATTCAGTTGCTTCCTTGGCTGCAATCTTCTCAAGGATAGCGGAACAGCCGGTGGAAGATAAAATCATTGAAAATAAAATAAGAACGCAAGAAGCTTTCTTCAAAAGTGAATTTTTCATAAAAACATCCTTTTAATTCGCAAAATCGTGTTTATTATACAACATAAAACGCATTTTTAATATATAATAGGCTGGTATTACCTTTTACAGAGAGGATGTATTATGTCTCAGACTCCACATATTCTGATCTGTGATGACGACCCGATCGTCCACGAATCATTAAGACTTTATTTGGATAACGAACACTATACTCATTCAGATGCTTTCGATGGTCTCGAGTCATTGAAGCTTGCCAAAGAGGACAAGCCCGATCTTATCCTGCTTGATGTTATGATGCCTCAGATGAACGGTCTTGATGTTTGCCGCGAACTGAGAAAGGTAATGTCTACCCCCATCATCATACTCACGGCAAAGGGCGAAGAGATCGACCGAGTTCTCGGCCTTGAGCTCGGAGCCGACGACTATATCGTTAAGCCTTTCTCCCCTCGTGAGGTAGTAGCAAGAATCAAGGCGGTATTGAGAAGAACCGAGAACCAGCAGGAACCCGCTGCTGCAAGTCAGGTATTGAGATTCGACGGTCTTGAGATCAATATTGAGAACTATTCTGTAAAAGTTAATTCCAAGGTAATACCTTTCACCCCCAAGGAAGTTGAGATCCTTCATCTCCTTGCTGCCCACCCTGGTTCCGTAATGAGCCGTGAGCAGATATTAAGCTCTGTATGGGGCAATGATTTTGACGGCGATCTTCGTACGATCGACACTCATATCAAGAGAATAAGACAGAAGATCACATATGACGGCAGCAGATGGAATATTTCAACCGTTTATGGAGTCGGCTATAAATTCGAGGTCTCCTAAGTGTTTCATCACAGCTTTATTATGCGAAGAATGTTCATGCTGGTGTTCATCGCACTGGCAGCTTCAGCATTACTTGCTGCGGTAGCATTCAGTATCGCCGGAAGAACGGCAGCTTTCAATTACAACGTAGACGAAGCTCAGACCCAGTATGAGAAGATATCGGAAGTAATTAAGTCAGCTTCCGATGAACTTTCTTTGGAAGAGATCTACGAATATATCCTCTATCCCGCCTGCGTATCTAACCGCGAGTACTTTATTACTGATACAACAGGAAGGATCATCCTCCCTGAATCAGGCAAACTCGGCGAAGATGTTGAAGAGCAGGCAGCCATCGAGTTTATTAAGTACAACCTTAATGACGAAGAATCCTGGTCAGACCACCTGGCATTCATGCCTTATACTCTGTATTCACACCAGACTCTTCTCATGAAGATCCCATTCTCTAATAATGGTAACTATTATTATGTAATCCAATATAACCTCATCAACGAGGATGATGACCTTATCAACAGCTACATCAACATCCTCCTTCTCTCTACGCTTGCTGCAGCTCTCGCGATGATGGTTCCTACAATCATCTTCGTTGAAGTTATCACGGAGCCTTTGCAGGAAGTTAACCAGGTTGCCAAGGAATACGGCCGAGGTAATTTGAGGATCAGAGCTAACGAGAATCACGTCGGTGAGGCCGGAGAACTTGCTGTCTCGTTCAACAGCATGGCTGACCGACTGACCAAATCCATCAATGAATTGACCAACGAGAGAAATAAGCTTGAGAATATCTTCAATGTCATTTCCGAAGGAATCATGGTGTTTAACAGAGACGGTACAGTTACCTTCTCTAATGACAAGATGAAGGATATCTTCTCCAAAGTTCCTCATAAGAACAACTTCTCCGAGAAGATCCAGATTGTGCCTTTCGAGAGTTTCTGGAATGATCTTGCCGAGTGCATGGAATCCGGTGAGAACAAGAAGAACGTTGAAGAGAGTGCGAATTACGCATACGAATATACCATCGTCCCGAGATTTGACGTAAACGAGAGCTCGGAATGCATCGGAGCTACAGGCTTCTTCAGAGATATTACTGAGGAACATAAGCTCGACATGACAAGACGAGACTACGTTGCCAATATCTCACACGAGCTTCGTACACCGCTTCAAACCTTAAGAGGTCTCATCGAGCCTTTGTCTGACGGCATGGTTAAGAAGGAAGCCGACAGAATGAGATATTACGACATCATTCTTAATGAGACGCTTCGTCTCTCACGTCTTATCGATGACATGCTTGAATTGTCCAAGCTCCAGTCAAGAACGCTTGCATTCCAGATGTATCCTTTCGATATCAACGAGCTTCTCGACAGCATTCTTGCACGTTTTACGCCTGTAATGAAGGACGAAGGAATCTTCTTCAGCGTTCATAACACCACAGGTAAGCTTCCTACCGTTATGGGTAACCCTGACCGTGTTAACCAGATTCTCGTAATCCTTCTTGATAATGCCAAGAAGTACACACCTTCAGGCGGCAGCATCACCATTACAAGTGACTATAACGAAGAGATCGGTAAGGTTTATATTTCCGTTGCTGATACCGGACAAGGCATTCACGAGTACGATATAAACCATATTTTCGAGAGATTCTTCAAAGCAGACCGTGCCCGCGGCAAGAAGGGTACCGGATTGGGTCTTGCCATCGCGAAGGAGCTCCTTACATACATGGGCGAAGATATTACCGTAGAAAGTGAATACGGTAAGGGAACGAAGTTCACATTTACCCTCAAGAAGGCGGAAGCTACCAACGCATGGGAGTAAGAATCAACAAATACATTGCTTCCAGCGGTTTTTGCTCAAGAAGGCAGGCTGATGAGCTTGTCGAATCAGGTAAAGTAACCATAGACGGCGTAGTTGCCGTTAACGGTTCCGTTGTAGAAGAAGGTCAGCTTGTTGAAGTTGACGGCAAGGAAGTAGTTCCCGAGGACAACAAGATCTACATCGCACTTCATAAACCCTTAGGCATTACATGCACGACAGACAGAAGAGATCCCACCAATATCATTGATTATCTCGGACTGGACGACCGTGTCTTCCCAATAGGACGCCTTGATAAGAATTCTTCGGGCCTCATTCTTCTTACGAACGACGGAGATATAGTTAATACTCTTCTTCGCGCAGAGAACGGTCACGAGAAAGAATACCAGGTTAGAGTCGACAGAAAGATCGAACCTGACTTCAAGAAGAAAATGGAAGCAGGGCTTGTAATCCTTGGTCAGAAGACTCTTCCCTGCAAAGTCACGGTTACGGGAACACACACGTTCAACATCATCTTAAAGCAAGGACTTAACAGACAGATTAGAAGAATGTGCGAGGCTTTGGGCTACAGAGTTACAAAACTTCGCAGGATACGCTTCATCAACATCACCTTAGGTGACATGAAACCCGGTGACAAGCGTTATCTTACTAAAGATGAAGTAAGAAGATTAAAAGCGGGCAATTAACCTTACGAGCTTCTCGAAAGGCCTCTTAAGCACGACATACCATATCTCTTTGCTTGAGTACTTCTCCACCATTATCGTGTATACGGGAGCAAGCCTTCCTGCTATGACGTCAGTAAACACCTGATCGCCTATCATTACGGCATTCTCGGCATTAGTCTCCATAAGCTTTAACGCACGGTATATGCCGTCGGGCCTCGGCTTATGAGCATATGTAACGCAAGGTATGCCTAAAGCTTCGGCGATCTTCGAGGATCTTCCTGTCTTAGCATTAGACACGAGACAGCACGAGAACCCCTCCCCCTTTATCTTCTCTATGAAATCGAAAGCGTACTTATCCGGAGCCGTAGCGTGGTCGGGGCCCAAAGTGTTGTCAAAATCAAGTAAAAGACACGTCTTTCCTGCCTCCTTCAAGTCGTTAAGAGGCACGTCATATACGCTTTTACATACTTTGTCAGGCTTCATTGCAGCGAAAATATTCATATCTTGGAATTGTAAATATAAAAATACTAAATGTAAATCACATCATGTGTTATTATATGTGGCGATAAAGAAAAGAGGTATCGTTATGAAGATAGCAAAATTCGGTGGTTCATCACTTGCAGATGCTTTCCAGATCAAGAAAGTATGTGACATTGTACTCGCTGATCCTGACAGAAGGATCATTGTCGTTTCCGCTCCCGGTAAGAGAGACAAGGAAGACATCAAGGTCACTGACCTCCTTATTGCTGTTGCTAACGCAGCACTTGCAGGTGATTCTTACGAAGATGAACTCAACAGAGTAATTGAGAGATATCGCGGTATCTGCGATGAACTTGATATTGAGGGAATACTTCCTGACATCGTTGAGACATTAAAGGCTGCTGCTTCTTCCGACACTTCAGATTCCAACAGATACATCGATACAGTAAAGGCTATGGGCGAAGACTGCTGCGCAAGACTTGTTGCAGCTTACCTCACATCCATCGGCCACCCTGCTAAGTACTGCAATCCTAAGGAGTGCGGTCTTTTCCTCGAGCACGACGCTGCAGGTAAGGCAAGAATCCTCGGAGAGTCTTACGATAACCTTGAGAATCTTAAGTATTCCAAGGAGATCTGCATCTTCCCCGGCTTCTACGGATACGGCAAGGACGGCAGAGTCATCACATTCTCAAGAGGCGGTTCCGATATCACAGGTTCTATCCTCGCAGGTGCTGTAAGCGCTGACATTTACGAGAACTGGACTGACGTCGACAACGTATTTGCAGTTAACCCCAACATCGTAAAGAATCCTTTCCCTATCTACGAGATCACATACGATGAGATGCGTGAGCTTGCATATGCAGGTTTCTCCGTTCTTCACGAGGAAGCTCTCTACCCTGTTTACGTAAGAGGCATTCCCGTTCATATCAGAAACACAAACAACCCTTCTGCTAAGGGTACAAAGATCGTTTCCGAGAGAACTCACTATGATTCACTCGTTACAGGTATCGCAGGCGAGCAGGGATTCCTTACTATCACTGTTACCAAGTACCTCATGAACCACGAAGTAGGCTTCATCTCCCAGCTTCTTACAATCCTTGCTGAGGAAGGCGTACCGGTAGAGCACATCCCTTCCGGAATCGATTCCGTTACAATCATCGCAAGAAAGAAGTACTTCACACCTGAGAAGGAAGATATCGTTATCAACCGTTTCAGAAATGAAGCAAGAGCTGAATCCGTTAAGGTTGACAGAGACCTCGCCATCGTAATGATCGTTGGTCAGGCTATGGAAAAGTCCGTAGGTATCATGGCAAGAGCTGCATCTGCACTCTCTGCTGCAGGTATCAACTTGAGAATCGTTAACCAGGGTGCCTCCGAGATTTCCATGATGTTCGGTGTATCCGAGGAATATACGGATTACGCTGTAAGAGTTCTTTATAAGGAATTGTTCAGATATTGATCTACGGCAATTCGTAGATGATCGCACCTTCAAGGTCGGTCCTTCTTATCTCGCAGCCAAAGGCCGTAAGCCTTTCGAGAGTCGCAGGAGCAGGATGTCCGTACCTTGAATTCTCTTCTACAGAGATAACAGCAATGTCGGGTGTCACGTATTCGAGAAACTCACTTGAAGTAGAGTAAGCCGAACCGTGATGCCCGACTTTTAATATGTCTGAATCTATGTCTGCTCCGCTTACTATTAGAGCCTCCTCCGACATAAACCCTATATCTCCCGTATAAAGTATCGACAGGTCACCGTATACAAGTCTTAACACGATACTGTCCTCGTTCCCGCCGTCCGTCACTTCACAAGGCCATACACAATAAAGTGTTATGTCATCGGTCATCCTTATCTCATCGCCGGATGACAAGTCATAACACGTAAGAAACGTATCTATACGACCCACGGAATCAAGATAATTAAGGCCTCCTATGTGGTCTTCATCCATATGAGATGCCACGGCTATATCAACTGAGGTAATTCCATAGTAATCAAGCACAGACGATACCGAGTATCTTCCCTCATCCTCTACTCCGCCGTCTATGATAAGGCTTTTGCCCTCACTCATGATAAGGCACGAATCCCCCTGCCCGACATCAATGAATATGATCCGCACATTAGGTCTCGTAAGATACGATCCCGCCATAAGGCCTATCGAAATCATCACTACACCGATACACGGAATCAGAAGATACCGTCGTATTATTCCGTATGGCATGAGAAGCAGAACTATAAGCACAAGAGAAGAATATATAAACATCGGCGACAAGCCATTGGTATCAGCGCCTTCCATGGAGACTTTGGAACAAAGATCCGTTATTAATATCAGAAGTTTGAATATAAAGGAGCATGCGAAAGGAAGCCCTGTAATAACACAA
>CAMJGB010000037.1 GCA_946405115.1 uncultured Clostridia bacterium
AGCATGAGGTCCGTACAGTCCTTAACGACGTATCCTTCGATATCAAGAAGGGCGAGGCTGTAGGCCTCATCGGTCACAACGGCTGCGGTAAGTCCACGTTATTGAAGCTTATCTCGGGTATCCTTTACCCTGACGGCGGTTCTGTTGATATCAAGGGCCGCGTATCCTCATTGCTCGAGCTTGGTGCAGGTTTCCATCCTGACATGAGTGGCCGAGAGAATATCTATATCAACGCATCTATTTTCGGTCTTACGAAGGAAGAGATCGAGGCTCGTTTGCAAAGCATCATCGACTTCTCCGAGTTGGCCGGATTCATCGATAATCCTGTTCGTACATATTCATCCGGAATGTACATGAGACTTGCGTTCTCAGTTGCAATCAACGTTGATGCTGACGTTTTGCTCATCGACGAGATCTTAGCTGTAGGTGACGCGAACTTCCAGGCGAAGTGCTTCTCAAAGCTTCAGGAGATCAAGGAGAAGGGAACGACGATCGTAATCGTTTCCCACTCACTTTCACAGATTGAGAATATCTGCGACAGATCCATCTGGATCAACGAGGGTGTCATCAGAGCTGACGGCACGCCTTTGGCAGTTCATTCCGAGTACCTTGAGTTTATGAACGAGCAGCGTAAGGCAGCAGGCGGCAAGGATCTTGATATCCCGCCCGAGTATGTTGCTTACATGCAGGAGAGACGCTACAAGGAGAACCTTAAGCTCTCCATGATCCCTGAGCAGCAGGCAGCTGTCGAAGCTAACGGCGGACAGTACCGCTGGGGTTCAGGTGAAGTAAAGATAACAAGTATTACTGCAAGCGGTCCCGATGGTGTGGGAAAAAGGCTTTTCGAGGTGGGCACCGACGTTTACTTTAAGGTGCACTACCATGTGGAGAAGCCCATAAAGGACGCTGTGTTCGGCATCGGATTCTTCAGAAATTCCGGCGAGAATCTCTACGGCACCAACACGCGAATCGACGGCCACCCGAACTTCGATCTTGATGAAGACGGCGAGTTCACGATCATTATGCGCAAGATCCCGCTGATGCCCGACCAGTATACGGTCAGCTTCTCGATCGAGTACGGTGACGGCGTGCCCGTGGATTACTGGAAGGACGCGCTCAAGATAGATACTTACAGACAGACAAGTGACGTCGGCGGCTTCTTTATGGAGCACGACTGGGACTATAAAGCTAAGGGGCAGGACAATGGCTGAGAACGAAGTTAACAACGGAATCGACGTAACCAAGATAATGGAGCAGATCCGCGCCAAAATCAAGGAGAGCGGAGCCGACAGAATTCCTTTGTCATTTCAGGATGCTTCTTCCGGCGCTTCAGCCTCCACTTTGGACGAGGCTGTAAGATACCTTGCTTATAACTACGAAGTAACGGCATACCAGATGCTTGAGGGCAATAAGCTCAAGCGTTTCTTCAAGAAGTGCATCCGCAAGGCAGGATCCTTCTTCGTGCTGCCGATCGTAGCCCAGCAGAACAAGCTTAACTACAACTATTACATGGTCTGCGAGGCCGTGAAGAATCAGAAGAACGAGATCGAGGACCTGCAGAAGACTTTGGCTTCGCTTGAGTCTAAGGTAGACGCTTTGGAGAAGAAGTCATGAGTGAAGGCATGACTTCTCGCGAGATGTGGGAGGCCCGCCGTAAGGAAGAGGGCCGCGAGGGAACAGTAACGCTTCCCGTTAACTTCGAAGATATCTCTGTTCTCATGGGTCTGTCGATGGAGGACTCCGTGTCGCGCACACTCGACCTTATCGAGAAGGACAAGAAGGTCGTTCCCCAGTACACGTCCCTTGCGAAGAAGCTCGGAGGCATGTTCTACGGCTTCTATTACAACCCCTGCGTTTACGCGCAGAATGATATTAACGACAAGCTTCTTACGGTTCTTAAGGAGTTCCGCGAGCAGGAGAAGATCAAGCAGGACTTGTTCTCCCGTATTAATGTTCTTCAGGACAGATTGGATGAGCTCGAGTCATGAGGATCTTCCAGGTACTGACAACTTTGTCCCGCGGCGATGCCGTAAGTAACGACACTCTGGCGATCCAGAAGCTTCTTAAGGCAAACGGAATCAAGTCCGTTATCTACGCCGAGCACCTGGACCCGAAGTTTATAAGCAAGACTATAAAGCCTTATCACGTGCTTCCCAAGGTTCGAAAAGGCGATCTCATGCTGTACCACCTTTCCACGGGTACCGTGCTTAACGAGAAGATAAAGGACCTCCCCTGCAAGAAGATCGTTATCTACCACAACATGACCCCGCCGGATTTCTTCGTGCCTTACTCAGGTCAGGCGGCGAAGCTTTGCTCCCAGGGTATCGAGGAAGCGATCTCTCTAAAAGACACGTTCGACGCAGGCATCAACGACTCTTCCTTCAATATGCATCAGCTTGAAGGCTACGGCTATAAGTGCCCCATGAAGGTGTGCCCTATCTTGGTTCCTTTTGAAGATTACGCGAAAGAACCTGATGCTGCTTTGCTTGAGAAGATGGGCGGCCCCGCTGCTACTAACGATCACGAAGTTAAGAACGTCCTGTTCGTAGGACGTATCGTTCCTAATAAGAAACCCGAGGACATCATGACGATGCTCTATGCTTACCGTCAGATGTATAAGGAGCCTGTTAGATTGATTCTTGCAGGTTCCACGCAGGGAATGGAGAAGTATACGGCTCGCTTGAGATTGTATGCGAAGAAGCTCGGGCTCGATGACATCGTGTTCACTGGTCATATCACGTTCCCTCAGATTCTTGCTTACTATCGTTCTGCTGATGCTTTTGTTCAGCTTAGTGAGCACGAGGGGTTCTGTGTGCCTTTACTTGAGGCAATGTATTTCCGCATTCCTATCGTGGCGTTCGATTCTTGTGCCATGCCTGAGACTTTGGGCGGCACCGGTGTGCTTTTGTCCGAGAAGGATCCCGGCTTGATGGGACAGGCGCTGCATAGTGTGCTTTTCGATAAGGAGCTTAGGGAGAAGATTCTTGCTGAGCAGGACGAGCGCTTGAAGTATTTCTCTTATGAGAATGTTTCCGCGATGTTTATGCAGCAGCTTAACGAGTTCAGGGAGGCGCTCAAGTGAAGGTCTGTTTTGTAGTTCAAAGATACGGCCTTGAGGTCAACGGAGGAGCGGAAGCATACACCCGTGAAGTCGCCGAGCACCTCGCGCAGTTGCCCGGATATGAGGTAGCTTGCGTCACGACCTGCGCCATCAATTACCAGACGTGGAAAAACGAGTACGAACCCGGTGTAACAATGTTAAACGGCGTAAAAGTCGAGCGCTTGAGCAATTCTGCCGAGCGTGACGTCGCTTCGTTTAATAAGCTTAGTGAGAAAGTTTTGGGTGCCGCAGCGGCGCGTCAGCCTCTGTCTGTTAGTAAGGAAGAGGAGTGGATGGAGCGCCAGGGACCATGCTGTCCGGAGCTTCCGAAGAGACTCGCCGAGCTTCATGATGAGTACGACGTTTTTGTGTTCGTTTGCTATCTTTATTACACGACATATTTTGGATTGCCGGCCGTAGCTGACAAGGCGATCTTTATCCCGACGGCGCATGAGGAGACTCCGATTCATTTGGGAATCTTCGAGAAGATGTTTACGTTGCCCGCCGCCTTCTACTACAACACGGTGGAGGAGAAGGAACTTACTAATGCATTGTTCCCGTCGTCTTTGTCTAAGCCTGACAACGGCGGCAAGGGCGGAGTTGGTGTCGAGCTGCCTTCCGGTATTGACGGCGAGGCGTTCAAAGCGAAGTACGGCCTTGATAACTTTATGCTCTATGTAGGACGAATCGACGAGAATAAGTGCTGCCCCGAACTGTTCAAGTACTTCGCCGAGTACAAGAAGAGGCATCCGAATTCTTCGTTGAAGCTTGTGCTGATGGGCAAGCCCGTGTGCGAGATCCCGGAACGTGATGATATTGTGTCTTTAGGGTTCGTCAGTGAGGAGGATAAGTTCTCGGGTTTGGCTGCTTGTAGGTTCCTGGTTTTGCCGTCGAAGTTCGAGTCTTTGTCTATCGTTGTGCTCGAGGCGATGAAGATGAATAAGCCGGTGCTGGTGTCGGCGGATTGCCCTGTGTTGAAAGGTCATGCTCTGCGTTCTAATGCGGGTCTTTATTATTCCGGATTCCTCGAGTTCGAGGGTTGTGTGAATTATCTTGTGGATAACCCTGATGTTGCGGAGAAGATGGGGTTGAATGGTGTGTCGTATGTCGACCGCGACTATTCCTGGTCCGCTATCTGCGAAGGCTGGGATCGATTGATTTCTAAAGTTGCAGGGAAAGCCGAGTCCTGAGTCTAAGTCGGAGCCTGCGCCTGCAGTCGCGTCGAATCCTGAAAACGCCTGATTTTATTGGAAATCCGTGATTCAAACCCCCTTTATTTTCCCAAAAGTTGGGACTGATATTCTATTGTTTGTTCTTGCCTCAGCCCTCACAATATAAGTATGAATCAGGGGATAATTTCAAAAGAGTTCTATATTGGACGATATATTTATCTGACGGAGCAGTTGGCGAGGTTGCCGATCGCTGTCTTTAATCGTGTTTGTAATTATAACGGAATAGCTATTTGGACAATTGATAAACAGACCGGTAAAAAAGTTCGAGTCAAAAGATTAACAGAGAACAATCCTGAATACTCGAGATATAGTGAGATAGCTTTGAAACGAGCACATCTGGAGGAACAGCTCAAAATCACTTTGAATAACTGGTCAAAGGATTATAGCGGTAATCTTACGGATATCGCAGCAGGGTATGTGATAGTTCCAAATACTGACAATGTATACAGTTCTGCTTTTTGGTCGAGGCTTAATAATAATTCCAATAGTTATGAGCAAGATCGTAAAGTGATGCACAACAGCATTATGATGCGTTCTCAGTTCGAGGCTGATGTAGCTAATATTCTTGAAGAGTTAGGAATAGATTACAAATATGAAGTGGAACTGCTTTTTAATTCCAAAGACAGATATTATCCTGACTTTAGTTTGAATTTTCCGGAATATAATCGTTGTGGTTTTCTTGAGGCCTTGGGTGGAATGGATAATTTTGGATATGTCGGTCACAATGCCAAGAAACTGAATACTTACTTTAATGCAGGCTTGTATCCCAATCGCGACATAGCATTTATCGCTGGAGATCTAAATTATCGCCCTGATTATGCAACCATGAAGAGGATAATAGGCGTCATGTGTGATGCCTTTGCCAGACAATATGTCTTGAAGAAGATCCGATAGTGGTGTTGTTGTCTCATTTGTTGTCTGAGATAGAGTTTGAGACAACGATTGAGACAAAATAAGGCCAATTTTGTCTGATTTGTTGTCTCAGTTGAGGGTTGTGACAATATTTGAGACAACAGCCGATAAAATACAGGCGATAGAAGGGCAAAACGGCCGGAAAAATCAGCTTACTGTTGGCAATATGAAGTCGTGGACGGCTTTGGCGAAGCCGTCGGAGGCGCAGTCGGAGGTTATGAACTCGGCAGCCGCGAGGACGCGGGGGTCTGAACCGGCCATGGCGATGGGGTGGGCGGAAGATTCCAACAATGAGATATCATTCTCTGAGTCACCCAGCGCGAATGTCATCTCAGCAGGGATTCCCAACAGAGAAGCAATCTTAAGCAATGCCAAACCCTTGGACGTACCGGTCATCATGACATCATAGAAGTTCTTAGCTGAACTTACGACCTGAAGGCAGGGAATACTCTTAATCGCAGCAACCACATTGGCGGGCGGATCGATCAACAGGAACTTATTAAACGGCACATCATAAGAATCAAGAATCCGGCACTTAATATCTGAAGGAACGCCGGAATTATAATCATCAATGAATGGGCGGCGGGAACTGCACGGGAAGAAATACAAACCGGAAGACGAATACCCGGTCGCATTCACATTATTATCAATGAACAACCTAATCAACTCAGAAAGCACATCAGACGGGAAATCCACAGACTCCACATCACAAAATGAAACAGGATCGGAAATCGCCGCACCGTTAGATGTGATCAGAGGAACGGAAATCCCTAATGATCGGGCATATGAACCGGTTATATAGAACGATCGGCCGGTCGCCAAAGTCACGCACCCGCCGGCCTCCCTAATATCAGACACAGCACGAACATTCGCCTCAGACACGGGCTGTCCGGGGAGAAGCAAAGTATAGTCCATATCGGTCGCTACGAGAAACTTATAATCACTCATGTTGTGATATTATATTATTCAAAGTAAAAGCACACAATGGAGGATGATAACGATGCAAAGAGCAGCAGTGATTATGGCAGGCGGCGGCGGAACTAGATTCTGGCCTATCTCAAGGATGGCTACACCTAAGCAGCTTGTTAAGCTCACAGGCGATGACGTTATGATCAATGAGACAATCAAGCATTATGACAGTGTCATCGGAAGAGAGAACACTTTCATCGTTACGAACAGTAAGCAGGCCGAGCTCATGGACAAGGTCCTCTTTGATGAAGTTGACAGAAAGAATATCCTGATCGAGCCCGTTCAGCGCAACACAGCACCTTGCATCATCTATGCCGCTATGACTTTAAAGAAGCTCTACGGCGATGCGATCATGGCTGTGCTTCCCGCTGACCACCACATCGGTAATATCAAGGAATATGAGCGAGTTCTGAACCTTGCCATGGATACGGCTGAGAAGACTGACAGAATCGTTACAGTCGGTCTTAAGCCTACTTTCCCTTCGACAGGTTACGGCTACATCAATTTTTCTGAGTCCGCGAGTGTGGGCACTGAAGTCTACGATCTTTTAAGATTCGTCGAGAAGCCTGATCTTGCAAGAGCTACCGAGTATGTTGAATCCGGCAGATACCTTTGGAATTCAGGCATGTTCATCTGGAAGGTAAGCGTTATCCTAGATTACTTTAAGAAGCTCTTGCCTGATATGTACGAGGCTATGGAGAATATCTTTGATGACTTAAGAACTGACAGGGAAGAAGCGGCGATCGCAGCAACATATCCCACTCTTGAGAAGATATCAGTCGATTACGGAATCATGGAGAATGCAGAAGGTGTTTACTGCATCCCTGCTGACTTTGGTTGGAATGATGTAGGTTCCTGGGATTCGCTTGATAACGTGTTCACAGGTGACGCAGACGGCAACATCGCAGCAGGCGAGGCTATCGGCAATAACCACATCTTTGAAGGCACAAAGAATTCCGTAGTCTTCGATGCAGCAGGCGATAAGTTCGTGGCTGCAGTCGGACTCGACAATATCGTAATCGTAAATACAAAGGATGCGATCCTTGTTCTTAACAAGGACAAGGCGCAGGATGTTAAGAAGATTGTTGATGCACTTAAGGAGCAGGGAAGAGAGGATCTTCTTTGAGAATCGCTCTTGATCTGACGTCAACGCCGAAGTCCAAGACGGGCATCGGCCGCTATATGCTGGGACTCATCAAGGGACTGCAGGAAGTAGACAACGAGAACGAATATTACCTATTCGCGCAGGACGATGATCTCTCAGGCTTCGGTGTCTACAAGGACAACTTCCACATGGTGCCGTGCAACCACAAGGTTCTTAGGAAACAGTGGGTGCGCATTATCTGGGAGCAGGTCGTGTTCCCGTGGCGCCTTAAGAAAGCGAAGGCCGACGTGCTTTTGTGCCCCAACTACTCCATGCCGTACCCTGTAAGGCTCGTGCACCACAAGATGGCAGTCGTGAACGCTTTCCATGACATGGCGTACTTCATGTTCCCGGAGCTTTACATAGGATGGAAGCGCGAGATCTTCAAGTGGTACATAAAAAGATCCGCAAGATCAACGGACAAGATAATCACGATATCGGAGAACTCGAGGGAGGACATCCCGAAGTTCTGTAAGCCTAAGAACACGGACATTACTGTTACTTACATGGGTGTTAAGGAAGCGTTCTTCGAGGGCAAGCCCGCAAGCGACGAGATACTTAACAAGTACCGCATCACAGGCGAGTACATCTACTATGTAGGAACGCTCGAGCCGAGAAAGAACGTAAAGGGTCTCATCGAAGGCTACAAGCTTCTTCCAAAGGAGACGCGCGATAAGTACAAGCTCGTAATCACCGGCAAGAAGGGCTGGTTCTACGATGAGATGTTCTGCATGGTAAACAGGGATCCCGATCTAAATGAGAACGTAATCTTCACGGGCTTCGTCGACGATCAGGACATGATCCCGCTTCTTAAAAGAGCGAGTGCTTTCGCATATGTGTCGCTCTATGAAGGCTTCGGAATTCCGGTCGCAGAGGCAATGGCTGCGGGCGTTCCGTGCGTTACTTCAGACAGGTCTTCCATGAAGGAGATAGCAGAAGGCTATGGCTTCCTCGCCGACCCCGAAAAGCCTGAGAGCATCTGCAGTAAGCTCCAGGAAGCACTTCATGCGCATGAGGCCGCGGGGGAAAATAATAGCGTTAACACTGAAGACACCGGCGTCATCAACATTGAGGCTCAGGCTGCAATAAACAGAATCAAATCCGCGCAGGAGCATGCGCGTAAGTTTACGTGGAGAGCGTGTGCCGAGGGAACGATCAAGTCTTTCGGTGAAGCCTGCGATAGACGAACTTCCTGATAAATTCAGGCATGATGCAGACAAGATAATGAGGGATTGCCCCAGTGAGGTAATCCTTTTTTGTTGTCCAGTCGCGCTCCATGAGTGAGCGGTGGTAGTTAAGCATGATGCGTCCGTATTCTTTGCCGCCGCGCCTTAGGAACATGCCTTCATCAGTTCTCATGTAAAGCAAAGGCTCCTCGATATTCGCGACGCGTGCGCCGTTCATTAGCATGCGGACCCAAAGGTCGTAATCTTCGAAGTAGGGGAAGTCTGAATTATAGCCGCCCGCAGCAAGAACAGCAGACTTGCGGAACATAACCGACGGGTGATTAAAGGGATTCCTTTTACGCGAGAACAAAACGATATCTTCCTCGTTACAAGGCAAATCGCGGCGTCCGGTAACATTCTCAACAGACTCTTCAAACTCAAGAATAGCAGAGCTTACAAGATCCAAGCCCTCTGACAGCTTCGCGTACTCAAGTCCCATGCGGGTAGGCATGGCGATGTCATCGGAATCCATGCGTGCGACGAACTCATAAGATACGTGGCGAAGGCCTTCGTTCAAAGCGGCGCCCAACCCACGATTGGAATCAAGCCTAACAGTCTTAATCGAAGGATATGAATTGATAACTTCCTGAAGCGATGACCCTATAGGCCCGTCAATAACTAATACAAACTCTGCGGGCAGGAAGTCCTGAGCAAATACGCTGTCGATACTTGCGCGAAGATTAACTGCGTTCTCGCCCGCATACACGGACATCAGGACTGAATAAGGATTAACCATCTTCTTCTGTGGAGATCATACCGGGATCGACAGGCTTAAGAAGCGTGGAATCCGTTGATACGACAGTCTCGCGGTTCTCCTCGAAGCTCTGGTTATAAAGGTGGGGAGTAAATATCGCACGAACCGTTAAGAATATGATCTTAATATCCTGAAGGATAGAGTAATTCTTGATGTAAAGAAGGTCGTAACGAAGCTTGTCAGCAGCGGTTGTATCGTAGTTTCCTGCAATCTGTGCAAGACCTGTGATACCAGCCTTAACTGCAAATCTTTGTGAGTATCCGGGAATCTTCTTCTCGAATGTGGCAACGAACTCCGGACGCTCGGAACGGGGACCTACTACGCTCATCTCGCCCATGAGAACGTTGAGGAACTGAGGGATCTCATCGATCTTGGAGCGTCTGAGGAAACGGCCGATCTTAGTGACTCTGGGGTCGTTCTTACCTGAGATTACGGCGCCTGTGTATGTCTCGGCGTCAACTCTCATGGTACGGAGCTTGTAGATGAAATAAGGCTTGTTGTTGATCGTGAGACGCTCCTGCTTGAAGAAAACAGGTCCGCCGTCCTCGGCCTTGATGAGAATGGCACTGATAAGAAGGATCGGGGATGCAAGCAAGAGAGCGAATACGGATACGAAGATATCGAGAGTTCTCTTGAATAATCTCTGCTCGAACGTAAGACCCATACGATCCATGAGCATTACCATGAGATCGTTAAGGTAGATGATACGTGACTTATAAAGCGAGATCTCGTAGAACTGCGGTACTACGTAAACGACGGTGTCGTACTTGGCACACGCAAGGATGATGTCCGACTTAACGTCCTCGGGGACATCGGGGCAAAGGAAGATCTCAACGTTACTTCTAATTACGGCTTTAACCGCACGTTTGTCCGAGTAACGGACGAGACGGGAGAAGTCGAGGTCAACTGACTTAAGGGAAGGTGAGATCTTGGCCTTAACCTGGTTCATCGTGGTTACGTTGGAACCGATGATAACAAGGCTTCCTGTCTCATACACACGCTTGCTTATCGCCATGCAGATCATCTGCCATGTGAAGATGTAGATGATGAGTACGATGAAGGAAATAAGGATAACGCTTCGAGGGAAGGCACGCTGCTCTGTAAGGTCCTTCGCGGAAAGCGTGATAAGGGTCTGGATAAAGCTGAACTTTAGGGAATCTGCTACGACTTCGACGTTCTTCTTACGGAAGAAGCGCGCCATCTGCAGGAAGTCGGCAAGCACAAAGCTCGAAAAGCTTATGATCGGCATCAACGCGAGGTAAGCATCGTAGTTGTTAACGCCGGATTCTACGTTCTCCATCTGGGAACCGAACATTACGAAGAAACTTGTAATGTAGCCAAAATTAACGACTACAACGAGTCCGCACAGGAAAATGACTTTCAGGATATGTGTAAATGTTACCTTGTTACTGCTCATTTTCTCCCCGCGAGAATATTAACCACGCCGTGGCTTAATCTTCTTAATTGTACCATATCGGCTAATGTTACAAAATTAATCAACAAAATACCATATTTATTTATAAAGAATGAATTTAAAACATCTTGAAACTTAACGAGCCGTTAAGTATATTAAGTTGTAAAACTTTTTCGGGGGTAGAGGCATTCTTATGAAGAATAGCGGCGGAAACAGCGGAAAGCCTAGCAATTACGGCAATTCTAGACCTTCGCACCTTAACATGGGCAATGCGCCTGTGAGAGTTGGTGCCAAGGGTAAATCGGCTCCATCCAAGCAGAGAACTTCTAAATCCTCAAGCTCCAAATCCTCCTTATATTCAAAGAAGAAAAGAAAGGCTCCCGTAGGTACAGGCCTTCTTGTATTCGTCCTTATTCTTGCAATCCTGGGCGGAGCAGGCTTTTACATGTACACTCAGGGCTTCTTCGATCCCAAGTATGAGATTACACTTGCCGACGGCACAGTAAGTAAGGTATCTGCTAAGCAGCTTCGTGAGATGCTTTCAGGCGATACTATCGTAGACGGCATCATCATCAACGGCGTTAACGTAGGCGGCATGACAAGAGACGAGGCTTTGCAGACACTTACTCCCAACCAGCCTCCGGTACCCACACTCGACATCAGCCTTGACCTCGACGGTGTTGTATATCCTCTTGATTTAAGTTCACTTCCTCTTACATCTACACTTGAGAGCGTAGTTGATGAGGCTTATGGCACTTTGAGACTTACAGGTGAGGAAGACGACCAGGCTCTCGTTGATCTTTACAACAGCAGAAGAGCTCTCGCAGCTTCTCCCATCGAATATAATTCAGCATACACACTTTCTACTGATGCAGTAGGACAGATCGTTACAAGCACACTTGCAGATTCCACTTCCGTAGCTGTAGATGCTGTTATCACAGGCTTTGATCCCGAGGCTTGCGTATTCGAGTACACAGGCTCAAGCAGAGGTTATGAGATCAACCTCGAGGAAGCTGTAACAGACGTTACTTCACTTCTTGAGAGCGGCGTATATACAGGCGTTGTTCCCGTAGTTGCTCAGGTTACAGAGCCTTCGCTCACAACAGAGATGATCCAGAACGAGTTCGGCATCATCGCATCTTCAACATCAACAACTACTTCTAATGCAAGCAGAAACCATAACATCTCGATCACATGCCAGAAGATCAACGGTTTGGTTCTCCAGCCCGGTGAGGAGTTCTCCTTCAACGAGTTCGTAGGACCCAGAAATGAGTCCACAGGCTATCAGGTTGCAGGTGTTATCGAGAACGGACAGTCTGCTCAGGCTTACGGCGGCGGTATCTGCCAGGTAAGCTCCATGATCTACC
>CAMJGB010000038.1 GCA_946405115.1 uncultured Clostridia bacterium
TTTAGAATTAAGCCCCCCTATAACTCGTGTAATTATACTTATAATCTGTTATAATTTCTATCTATTTAGAGAATTTGGGGGCATTTTATGGATTACAAGTCCGTTATAGCAAAAAATATAGCCAATTTGACAGAACTTGATCAGGAACAGATATTCAAACTTATCGAGATTCCGCCTCAAAAAGACCTCGGAGACTACGCATTCCCTTGTTTTATACTCGCTAAGAGCCTTCACAAGGCTCCTAACATGATCTCTGAGAGCCTTGCAGGTGAGGCTTCATTAACTGAGAACGGTATGTTCGAGGTTAAGAACGCAGGACCTTACCTCAATTTCTACATCGACCGTTCCAGATACGCATCCGATACGATCACAAAGATCAACACTGCAGGCGATAAGTTCGGTCAGGCTTCTGACGGTGAGGGACAGAATGTCATCATCGAGTTCTCTTCACCTAATATTGCTAAGCCTTTCCATGTCGGACACGCTTTCACAACTATTCTCGGTAATTCGCTTTCCAGAATCTATGACAGACTCGGATACAACGTTATCCGCATGAATCACCTTGGTGACTACGGAACACAGTTCGGTAAGCTCATCACTGCTTACAGACTCTGGGGCGATGAGGAGGCTCTTTCCAAGGACCCCATCACTGAGCTCCTTCGAATCTACGTTAAGTTCCATGAGGAGGCCAAGAAGGATCCTTCATTGGATGATACAGCTCGTGAGAACTTCAAAAAGCTTGAGGACGGCAGTCCTGAAGAGGTTGCTCTCTGGCAAAGATTCAGAGATCTTTCCCTCGTTGTATTCAATAAGCTTTACGACAGAATGGGAGTTTCCTTCGATAATTACAACGGCGAGTCGTTCTACAGCGACAGGATTCCTGCAGTAGTTGACATGCTTAAGGAGAAGAACCTTCTCGAGGAGAGTGAGGGCGCACAGGTTGTCATGCTCGATGAGTATAATCTTCCTCCTTGCATCATCCTTAAGAGCGACGGAACAACTATCTATGCTTCAAGAGACCTTGCTGCAGTTCTTTACCGCAAGGACACATATAACTTCAACAAGAACATCTACGTAGTAGGTACACCTCAGGCACTTCACTTTAAGCAGGTATTCTCCGTGCTTAAGAAGGCCGGCTATGACTTTGCCGATGACTGCGTACACGTAGGCTTTGGTCTTGTTAAGTTCAAGGACATGGTCTTCTCAACAAGAGAAGGTAACATCGTGCTCCTCGAGGATCTCCTCGATGCAGCTGTAGCTAAGACACGTGAGGTTATCGCTGAGAATGCGAAGCTTAGAGGTCAGGACATGAGCGAGGAAGAGATCTCCGAGATTGCCGAGAAGGTCGGTATCGGTGCCGTTATCTACACTTACGTTAAGGCAGGAAGAGAGAAGGATATCGTATTCTCCTGGGAGGAGATGCTTAACTTCAACGGTAACTCCGCTCCTTACCTCATGTACACATATGCAAGAATCCGATCTATCATGCGCAAGGCTGAAGCTGCCGGCGTAAAGCCTTCGACAGACCTTGATACACTCGGTACTCTTACAAGCGACGATGCTTACGGCGTAATAAGCGCACTCTCAAGCTTCGAAAATGACGTTAAGAAAGCAGCTTCCATCTACGAGCCTTTCGTTATCTCCAGAAGCCTTTTCGAGACGGCATCCGCATTCAACTCTTTCTACAATAACTGCAGAATCCTGGGCGATGACGTTGATGTTAAGGATTCCGAAGCAAGACTTGCTCTTTGTGAGGCTGTAGGCAATGTGATTAAGTCCGGTTTGTACCTTCTCGGTATAGAGACGGTAGAGAGGATGTGATCTTTTGGAGACGATGCCTGATTTTAAGGATATTAAGTACGAAAGACCTGATGTTGATGCGATATCGGAGAGTTTCAAGAGCTTAAGATTAAGGCTCATGACAGCCAAGGATGTTAACCAGGCATCCGATATCATTATGGAGTATGAGAAGCTTATCATCGGCTTCAATACTCAGTACGAACTTTGCAATATCCTTCATGATCTCGATACGTCGAACGATTTCTATACGGATGAACTTGAATTCTTCGATACGGCTTCAGCAGAATTAAGCGAACTTTCCGCTGCCATGCTTACTGTTATGGTTAACTGCCCTTGTGCAGATGCCTTGAAGGAGAAGTACGGAGAGATGATCTTCCGTAAGGCTGCTAACCTTAAGCAGACCGTATCTCCTGAAGTAATCGACGATTATGCAGAGGAGTCTTCATTGCAGAACGACTACTCACAGATTAAGTCAGAAGCTGAGATCAAATTTGAAGATAAGACAGTTAACTTAAGTCAGCTGTCCGTATACTTGGAGTCTAACAGAAGACAGACCCGTAAAGATGCTCATAAGGCTCTTGATGAGTACTACATGAGCAAGAAGGAGACTTTCGACAAGATCTACGACGACATGGTCAAGATCAGAACGAGGGCAGCTCATAAGCTCGGCTTTAAGTCTTATACGGAACTTGGCTATAAGCTTATGGAGCGTTACGACTACAATCCCGAGGATGTTGCACGTTTCCGTGAGGCTGTTCTTAAGTACATCGTTCCGATTACGGTTCAGATCAGAAAACTTCAGAAGGAACGTCTCGAAGTAGATGAGTTGATGTTCTACGATCTTCCTACTTTGTTTAAGTCCGGTAATCCCGTACCGATCGTTCCGGGAGTAAGCCTCGGCGACGTCGCAGGTGATTTCTTCGCGAAGATATTCGGAAGCAGCCCTTCATTCCTTGAGGTTTTGTCCGAGCACGGATTTACGGATCTCATAACAAGAGAGAATAAGTCAACCGGCGGATACTGCATGTATCTTGATAGCTTCGCGATACCTTTCATCTTCATGAATGCTAACGGCACGGCTGATGACGTAGCTACTATCGTTCACGAAGGCGGCCATGCTTATGCTGCAGTCCAGAGTGCTGATGTTTCGCCTTTCACGGAGTGTCTTGCACCTACGCTTGAAACATGCGAGATACATTCCACTGCCATGGAGTTTATGTCATATCCGTTCATGGAGATGTTCTACGGTGAGAAGGCAGAGCAGTATAGAGAACTTCATATGACGCAGGCTTTGCTGTTCCTGCCTTACGGATGCATGGTCGACGAGTTCCAGCATGTAATCTACGATAATCCTGATCTTACTCCTGACGAGCGTCACGGCGTGTGGAAGAGCCTTGAGGAGAAGTATCAGCCTTTCATCAAATACGATGAGAATCATCCTTTCCATGCGATGGGCGGTGCATGGATGAAGAAGGATCATATCTTTACTTCGCCTTTCTACTACATCGATTACTGTCTTGCACATATCTGTGCATTGCAGCTTTGGAACTTAAGCAGGGAAGACATGAAGACCGCGCTTATTAAGTACAACAAGCTTTGTTCTTTGGGCGGTACGGATACATTCCTTAAGCTTCTTGAGAAGTCAGAACTCGAGAGTCCTTTTGACATCAATGTTATCAAGCAGGTGGCATTCTCCTGCAGTGAGTTCCTTAATCTATGAAGCTGCCCGAAGCGTTCATAAACAGAATGAAAGAAGAATTACTGTCCTCCGAAGTAACGGAGGACGGTTTCTTTGAGAGTTTCGATAAAGAACCTCTTAAGGGCATCCGAATTAATAAAAGCAAGGTCGATAAAACCCGATACGAGGATATCTTAAAGGACCTTAATCCTGAAGAGTCTGTGATGGATATACCTTGGTGTGACTGCGGCTTTTACACTAAGACCGAGTCTTCCGGTAATTCTCCTTACTACCATGCGGGTGTTATATACCCGCAGGAGCCTTCTGCGATGCTTCCGGGACAGACCATCGGTGCTAAACCCGGAGATATCGTTATCGACCTTTGTGCCGCTCCCGGAGGTAAGGCCTGCAGGATTGCAGAGGAGCTTAACGGGGAAGGCGTTCTTATTGCAAACGAGATCTCATCTAACAGAGCTAAGGCACTTCTTCGTAACATTGAGAGAATGGGTATCCCTAATGCTGTCGTGCTTAATGAGGACCCCATTAACATGCGTAAGTTCCTGGCGGGAGTTGCCGATAAGATAATCGTTGACGCACCCTGTTCGGGCGAAGGCATGTTCAGAAGAGATCCTTCTGCAGTAAAGTCCTGGGAGAAGTACGGCCCCATACCGTGTTCCGAGCTTCAGGACACTATCCTTGAAAGTGCCGACATCATGCTTAAGCCCGGCGGCGAGCTTGTTTACTCCACATGCACATACGGCGTACTTGAAGATGAGGACCGCATCATAAACTTTATTAATACACACCCCGGATACGAGGTAATCCCTCATACTGAAATACAAGGCGTTACACATGCATCTTCTGAAGGTAAGCTCCCCGGCAGCATGCGTATCTGGCCTCACATCAGTGAAGGCGACGGACACTTCTGCGTGCACCTTCGAAAAGCTTCTGACAGCGAATCTTCCTTTATGCCGCTTCCTTCTTACTGCGTGAAGAAACGCGGTAAGAACGTAAGGGAGATGGATGCTCTTCTTGCTTTTATGAAGGATCTCCTGACAGAAGAAGCTTACGCGGAGTTTAAGGCAAGGACAGAAGACGGACTTCTCATAAGGGGTGAGCATGCAATGCTTCCTGCCGTCGATGAGAAGGCTTTGGGTACGCTTACTACCGTAAAGAACGGATTGTACCTGGGTGAGTTTAAGTCTAAGGGAAGAGAGCTTGTTTTCGCTCCTTCTAATTCACTTGCGCTGACGCTTAAGCGTGATGAGCTTAAGGACAGTGCCGTTATCTCTTACTCTTATGATGCACCTGAACTTACACGCTATCTTAAGGGCGAGACGCTAAGCACGGAGACCGGAACCAAGGGCAATGTTGTAATAGCCGTTGAAGGCTTCTGCTTAGGCTTTGGCAAAAGAAGCGCTGACGGCATGATTAAGAATCTTTATCCAAAGGCATGGAGGTTAATGTGAGAATAGTTATTGCTACAGGAAACAAAGATAAGGTAAGGGAGATCAATGAGCTTTTGGAAGGCACAGGCTTTGAAGCTGTATCCATGAATGAAGCGGGTATCAGCTGCGATATCGTGGAAGATGCAGATTCGTTCAGAGGTAACGCTCTTATCAAGGCAAGAACAGTAGCAAAGTATACTGATGATTATGTTCTCGCTGATGATTCAGGAATTTGCATTGATGCTCTTGATGGAGCTCCCGGTATCTATTCAGCAAGATTCTGCGGTGAGGATTCCACTTACGAAGAGAAGTTCAAGAAGATCTTCGAGATGCTTAAAGATGTTCCTGAGGAGAAGAGAACAGCTCACTTTACTTGTGCCATTGCCGTCGTAAAGCCTGATAAGACTGATTTTACGGTAGAGGAATACTTCGAGGGTGTGCTTCATGAGAAGCCCGCAGGACTTAACGGATTCGGCTACGATCCGATATTCTACGTACCTGAATACGGAATGACTTCAGCCGAGATGAGCCCGGAACTTAAGAACAGTATGAGTCATCGGGGAAAAGCGCTCCGTAAAGCTGTTGAACTTATTATTAATAAGTGCTAATATTATAGCCCGTAAACAAATGTCCACCGTGCGTGGACTGCCCCAGGAGAATTTTGATGCCCGAGCAAGTTGAGTACTACCTTGTAGATAAGAAAGTACTTCCTGAAGTATTTATCAAGGTAATGGAAGTAAAGCAGCGTCTCAATACCGGCGAATCTTCTTCGGTTAACGAAGCAGTAAGGAAGACCGGATTATCAAGAAGCGCTTATTATAAGTATAAGGATTCCGTTTTGCCTTTCTTCGAGGCAACTAACGGAAAGAAAGTTACTCTTCTTATCACAGTCGAGAACTTCCAGGGTATTTTGTCTTCGATAATCAATGTTATCTCAGCCACTAAGGCGAGCATATTGACTATCAACCAGAATATACCGATCAATGGTCTTGCTGATATCTCGATATCACTTGATACCGCATCGATGTTCGGTTCAGTGGAAGACATCATGAATGACATTAACAGAATTGCAGGAGTACGTAACTGCACGGTTCTGAGCAGAGAATAAAGAAAAGAGGCGTTAACAATGAAGTATATTGCAATTATGGGTTTTGGTGTTGTCGGTTCAGGTGTAGCTGAAGTGCTTGCCATGAACGAGGACAAGATCGCAAGACATGTAGGTGACAAGGTTAAGGTTAAGTACATTCTTGACCTCCGTGATTTCCCCGGAAGTCCTTTCGAGTCACTCGTAACTCATGATGCAGATCAGGTCTTTAACGATCCTGAAGTAAAGGTAATGGTTGAGACCATAGGCGGAGCTAGGATCGCTTATGAGTACACGAAGAGAGCTTTGTCTCTCGGCAAGAGCGTAGTTACGTCCAACAAGGAGCTCGTTGCAACACACGGTCCTGAGCTTATGGAACTTGCTAAGCAGCATAACTGCATCTACCTTTATGAGGCTGCAGTAGGCGGCGGTATCCCGATCATCAGACCTTTGCACAGATGCCTTGCTGCTAACCGTGTTGTAAGAATTGCAGGTATCGTTAACGGAACAACGAACTATATCCTCACGAACATGAGAGATAAGGGTGTTTCCTACGAGGAAGCTTTGAAGCAGGCACAGGCTAACGGCTATGCTGAGGCTAATCCTACGGCTGACGTTGAGGGTATCGATGCACAGAGAAAGCTTTCAATCCTTTCTTCCATTGCATTGGACGGCACATATGTTGCTCCTTCCGAGATCAATACAGTAGGTATCTCAGGCCTTACGCTTGATGACATCAACTTCGCAGCTAAGATCGGATGTAAGGTTAAGCTTCTTGCAGTATTTAATAACGGTGATGAAGGTTCTTCAGTATACGTTGCACCTCACTTCGTAAGATCTTCTTCAGTTCTTTACCCTGTAGAGGATATATTCAATGCCATCGTTGTTGAAGGTAATGCATTGGGCGAGGCTATGTTCTACGGACAGGGCGCAGGTAAGCTTCCTACAGCTTCCGCTGTTGTAGGTGATATTCTCGAGGCTGTAATGCCTGTTGAAGCTATTGCTTATGCTCACAACTGGTCCGCACCTAACAACGAGGGCAGAGTAACACTTCCTTATGAGAAGGGCGTTACGAAGATCGTTGTAAGAGCAGCTCTTGCTGATGCTGACAAGGTTAAGAAGGCATTCGCTTCATATGAGACGGAAGTTGCTCTTGAAGACGGCGAGTTCGCACTCTTTGTAAGAGGTATTGCAAACGGTGAGATCGATTCACTTGTTTCCGGTATCGACGGTGCAAAGTGGATGCACATGTACGAGTAAGTATGATAAAAAGGCTTAAGGCTGCAGCAATTGCTGCAGCTTTTTTATTATCCGGATTTTTGTGTTCATGTACTGATTGTGATAATTCAACTCCGGTTGAAAGAAATGGTCAGCTCCATGTTGAAGGAACAGCACTTGTAAACGAACATGGCGATGCAATTCAGCTTCGCGGCATGAGCTGCTGCGATATAAACTCCTGCTATGAATTCTTCAGTGACGAAGTCTGCGATACTTTGATAAGTGAATGGGGATGCACTGTAATACGTCTTCCGGTCACGGTAAGAAGCTTGGATAACGGATACATACATTTCCCTGATTACTATTATGAAGAAGTATGTGAATATACAGATGCATTAATTGCTCACGGCGTGTATGTGATCATTGACTGGTATAACTACTTCGACGGAGATCCGAATGAATATGCGGATGAGGCAGAGGATTTCTTTAACAGAATCTCTGAAAGATACGGTGAGTATCCAAACGTCATTTACGAGATAAGTAATGAGCCTCACGGCGAGTCTTTTTTGTCCGATTCATCGAGAGAAGTAGACTGGGAGCATGACGTGAAGCCGTATTCAGAGAGAATGATTTCTGCAATTCGCAGAAACGATCCTGACAATGTGATCATTGCAGGCGTGCCTCATCGTAATCAGGATCTTGATGTTGTATCGCTTGATCCGCTTGATGGTGACAATATCATGTATGCACTTCATTTCTATGCGGGATCTCACGGGCAGGAGTTGCGTGATAAAGTGCAGACGGCTCTTGATAACGGTCTGCCGATCTTCTGCACACAGTGGGGTGACTCTCTTGATACGGGTGACAGCGGTGTGTTCTATGATGAGAGTCAGGAATGGATAGACTATCTTAATGCCAATAATATCTCGTGGTGTAACTGGTCGATAGGAAGCCGTCATACCGAGAGTTCGAATGTTTTGAGATTATATTCTGACAGATTTACTGTGGAGCAGAAGCTCGCCGGCCACTGGCCCGATGAGATGCTGTCGGATTCCGGTATGTTCGTAAGAACACTGATACAATCCTGATTTAAATTTTGCTGCTTAACCTGTTCTTTAATTCGGAAAGGATCATATCGTAATCCCTGTGTCTTGCATCAGGGAAAGCATTAAGGATACGGCCGACACCGTAATGTCTGTGACGGGTTAACGAAGCCTTAAGATTATCGTACTTCTCCTGAAGTTCTTTGCTCCTAAGCTCGAGAGCTTCACGGGATTCTTCGATCCTGTCTTGAACCTCAGCCTTGGCAAGGGAAGCCTGAACTGCCGTGGACTGTGCCTTTTGCAAAGTAGTTAGTGAAGTGTTGCCGATGCGCTCGGTCATTCTGTCGCTTACGGTCTTCAAAGATTCAGAGATGCGGTCAAGTTCTTCAAGTTTTTTATTAAGACCGATAAGGGTGAGAGCTGTTACAACAGTGTCTGTGATGAATATCACATATAGCGCTATGAGAATCGGCCAGCCGATCCTGGGCGGAATCAATCCCGAAGAGAAGTGATAGATTACGACGTGAACGAGCTTAATGACGAACACTACTGCAAGTCCCCATATGATTGAGAAACCGGCGCATATGTAGCCGTTAAGGTTTAAGGGCATCTTACTGTAATCCCACCATCTTGCGTGGAAGAACTTATCGAGAATGAAGCCTGCGATAAGTTCGATCAAAGTGGTAAAAACAATGCCTTCGAGGAAGACCACGAAGGCATTATCAGTTCCTATAAAGTTATAGATCAGCAATACGGAGATCATACCGAATCCGTAAACAGGGCATACAGGTCCGTTAAGGAATCCTCTGTTGATGATCTTGCCTGCTACGACAACATGAAAGACAACTTCAACTACCCATCCTATGAAAGAATAGATTACGAAGAAACAACAGATGTCGTAGAATGACAGGCTCATACCTGATTATCTGAATATCTTCTGTACAGATCTGCGATCTCGTTCATCTCCTGATTCATTCTGATCTGAAGTCTTGAGATCTCCTTCAAGTCATTGGACTCAAGAGAGTTCTTGATGCAGCTGAAGATGGATGTTCTTTCAGTTGTATCTTTTGCAAGATTGAGCTTGATGGACTCGATGTCAGACCAATACTCATCATCAACTTCGTTAGGATCGCTGTGCTTTCTTGTATAGCCGCGAAGTGTTGTGAGGTTGTTGGGGATGATTCTCTCGGATAACTCGAACTGCCATCTGTCGAGCATGGCATGTGAGTAGGAGGAGAGGATCTTGTCGTTGAATACGTTGCCTGCACAGAGGATCTCTGTTGTTCCGTCTGCCTCAAGGAAGTTCTTCAATGAGTCATAAACCGTTGCCGGAGGAGTACCGAACAATCTGTCGCGCTCGTCGTCAGTCATTGTCTCGAAGATATCCTCTTCACATCTGTAGAGCTTGTCCTGCTCAAGATAATCTGCAGGTGCGCCGTAAGGCTTTGTAAATTCAGCCTCGAGCTCGGATGTAGTCTTGTTTGAAGCAAGAACGTAATTGATACCGTCGAGCATACACTGATAGATAGCAGACAGACACAGATATGTGTTTGTATGAGGGTTAGGTGAACGGAGCTCGAATCTTGTTGCCTTGGATGTCTCCATGGAACGAACGAGACCAAGCAATACAGAACGGTTACGGGAAGGAGTGTGAACGTCCTTACCGAGAGATGCTACTGCATGAGTAGGAGCCTCGAATCCGGGCTGAAGTCTCATGAATGCATCTGTAGTAGCTGATACGAAGGGGTTGATGAGATCATAGTTCTTCATGATTCCCATAAGTGAACCCCAGCCGATTCTTGTGAGGTATTCCTTGTTAAGATCAGCGGGAGCAAAAAGGTTTACTCTCTTGCCGTTCTTAAGGAAAGCAACTGCATTAACATGTGTGTGCTCACCGGAACCAGCAACGCCGGGAATAGGCTTAGCATCAAATCTTACGCTCAAGCCGTGCATACGGAAGATTTCCTTGATAAGGATACGTGCTGTAAGCTCGTAATCAGCACCCTGAAGTGCGTCAGAATATCTCCAGTCAACTTCGAGCTGCTCCATGATGGAGTGGAAGTCGCCGGAAGAAGTAACTGCGGCCTTAACGCCGCCTACTTCCTTATGTCCCATCTCGGGGTTGAATCCATACTGGTCGAGGATGAGGATAACCTGCTCAAGAGCTGTTCTTACGACGCCCTTTGTACGCTTCCAGTAAGATTCCTTAAGTACCTGGGAGATGGAGAGCTGTTCTGTGGAGATCTTCTCGTCAGGAGAATTTACCCAGAACTCAAGCTCTGTAGCCATAATGAGAGTGATCTTCTCAAGATCCTCGGGCTCGAATCCGTACTCTTCGCAAAGCTCCTTGTCAGATTCGAAGTGCTTCTTCAAGTTGTTCTCGAAGTACTCAGCAGATCTCTTAAGGACTGATCTTGAGCAAACAGCTTCGCCGTTGTGATAAAGATATGAAGGGATTCTCAAAGTTCCTACGGGAAGACCTGTCTTCATATCGATGTGCTCATAGTTATAGTCAACATACCAGACGACGTCTGAATCGGGAACGAGATCAACCTTACCGTCGTTAAGTGTGGCGATACCGGGAAGGACTACAGAAGAACCGTCTGTCTGTACAGCCTGGCCGTTTAAGTAGTTCTCAAGATTGTCGTGGAAATCTGCAATCGGGATTCTCTCGTCTGTATCGTTGCCTGCAAGGTCAACAGCTGCCAAAGATACGAACATGATCTCGGGATGTGACTCGAGAATGGCTGTAATGTCAGCAACTGAATGCTTTTCAGGCGGGATGATACAAAGTAAATCAGGGTTTACTTTAAAGTCTGTCATGTATAGGTTACCGTCCTCTTTTTATTTACAGGGAAAATTTTAACACACATTGTTTTTAATTAAACTTGTTTTTAGAGTGACATTGTTGCAAAATTTATGCCATGGCTAACTCGATTTTTGATGTATTCAGAATAGACCGCTTGGGCAAGGGTATATTTTCTAAGATTATTTTTACAATTGGCCTTTTGGCGGGAGTTTCTGTATATCTTACCCCGATAGGAGATACTGATTTTTCTGCTTTTATTACCTGGGCGAGGAGGATAATGTCCGATTACAGCCTGTTTATGCAGGCGAATCCCATGGACATGCCTTTAAGCAGAGGGAATATCATCTATCTGATCCATACTTTGTCCGCAGATTTTGTAGTATTCTTCTGCGGGGTCCTGTATCTTGCAGCATACATAAGGCAGTACAGGAAAGACCATAAGAAGGAGGATCCCGGTGATTCCGGATACCTTATTCCTCCAAGATTTTTGACGCCTATAAGCGGCGGGAAACTGGTGTTAAGAATGGTTATCGTTTTTTGCTTTTCACTAATTATTTTCATTCCTGCCACATTTAGCTTGTTGTATTTGTTCCTGATATTTATTATCATTCTGCCGTACATAAGCATGTATCCTGCTTGCTATTTGTCGGGGGACATCGGATTTTTTGGAAGTTTCACGGAAATGGTGAAAGTTACCAAGGGTTATTATCTGGTGAATGCAAGGGTCATGAGTCTCATTGTCTCATTGCTTTTTGTGGG